>JALUUK010000300.1 GCA_027021395.1 Acidobacteriota bacterium | reverse complement strand
GCCCAAGCGGAGGCAGTGCGCGCACGCACACCGCAAGTGAACCTCGATGCGGAGTGGACCTATCTCGTAGAGCGGGGCGACGAGCTGCCGGCGGTCGCCGTCGGCTGGGAAACCCGAACCTTCTGGGACTTGCGCCCGTTTTCGTCGAAAGACTCCACCGTGGTGCAGTGGAAGGTCTCGCTGCCCAAAGCGGTGGGACTTGCGGTCGAGGCCTTCAATCTCGGAGCCGATCGCGCACTGTGCGCCGACGAGCGAGCTCGCTCCGAGACGCAGGCCCACGCCCGGCCTCTCGGCTGCATGCTCTTCGCATCGTCGGACACCGGGCCGTTGGGGCCGCGTTGGCGATGGCATGATCTCGCCACCTTGGACGAGCCCCTCTTCCCCCCTTGGGAGGATGCAGAGGAGGGAAATGTTCCGGAGGCTCTCGAAGTCGGCGATCGTTTGTCTAGCGAACGATGGAACGGCTACGCAGTCGGCGAAGGCGTGGCATTGCTGCCGAGCGGTCCGAGAGAGGTCATCGTCGTGCGGGAAGACGAACGTCGAGACGAGCAGGCGGATTCCGATGAGGTGCCGCGCCGAAGGTTGCGCTTTCTCGATCGTCGCGGCGGGACGGTGGCTTTGCTCGAAGGCTTCGCACCCGGTCCCGGGTCGGCATTCAGGCCCGATCGTGCCGAAACGCTCGCCGGGGGAGCCATCGACGCCAATGACGGCATCGAGCTTCCCTATACGGATTTTCACAATGCGCTGACACCCGGTAGTACGGGCGTGATGCAGTGGGCGGTGCGCGGAACGACGCCGCTGACTTCGCTGCATCCGGCGTGGACGAGCGCGGGAGAGATGATATCGATCGACGAATTCGACGTGCTCTATCAGCCCGACCCGGGTGATCCCGCCTCCGAAGAAACGCTGCCGGAGGTTTGGGACTGGACGGGCCTGCTCGAGGCCAATCTGACTTTCCGAAGAATGGTGACCGTTCGCGACGATATCACCGGATCGGCTCCAGCTTGTCCGGAGAGCTGTGCGGTACGCGACCAGAGCGCCAATCCGGCGGACGGTACGTGGCAGAGCTACCTGAAGATGGACTACTACTCGGGAGGAGCGCTCTTTACCCGCGACATCTTCGCGCTCAACGACAACGATACGGGAGCGAATCCGACCATCGACGTTTCCTATCTTTCGCAAGATGAGATGAACACCGACGATTGGACGCAGATCTGTTTTTCTCAGAGCGCCGGCGGTGCGATGCGTCTCTTCCGCTTTCTTCGCTTCAGCGGGCCCGACCCCGATACGGCGACGATGAAGGTGGGAGAAAGCTGGTATTCCGGCAATTGGACCGAATGCGATGATTCCAACGGCTTGAATCTTACGACCGCGTCGCAGTGCGATCCGCTGTGTTGGCCGCAATGCAACGATACCGATCCGCGAGGACGCGGCCTTCTGGCCGCCAATGCGGGTTTTCTGGTGAGCACGATCGAGGACGGATGGGTTCACGTTCCCGCCGGAAACTACATTCCGACCATTCTCATTCGCCAGGACACCGATCTCGAGTTGGGCATCGATTTTCTTTTCGGTGTTTGCAATCTCGGCGACCAGATCAATCATTCTTTCGACTACTACTGGCTGCACGAAGACTACGGTCTTTTGGGAAGAGTTTCCGCGCCGGCGGAGGACGGCCACACGATGACCCCTGAGGATTGGTCCGTGCTGGGCAACAACGCCGACAATGCGGAATTTACTTGGGGTCCGTATCCGCCTTATCAAACCGAAGCTTTCGCGTGCCTTTCCGGGACGAAGGTGAACTGGTCTCTGCCGGCGGATGGATCCAATCTCACGGGAGAACCGGGCATCGCTCAAACGGGATATGTCGTCTCTTGGGGGGACGAAACCGATCCGGACTTGCTAGGCGACTGGGATACGAATCCCAATCGCACGCCCCTGCCGGGCGAAGCGGGCTACCTGCTATCAGAGCCCGGCAGCGAAGTGAGTTCCTATGTGATCGATTCTTGGCAAGGTGCTTCGATCAATCTCACCGTGACCGCGGGGCTGACATATACCGATCCGGAGTACGGCGACGTGCTTTCATACAGCAGCGCGGCGCTTTACAAGGTGACCAGGAACCCGGCCCGTTTGGATCCGGCGACGTTCCGCGTGTCGAACAACATTGATCCCTTCGTGACCAAGCAGGGATCCGATCTCTTGCTGGAATGGCCGCCGGTGGACGGTGCAGATCACTACCGAGTCTTGGTCTTCGACCTCACGACTCAGATGGAGATTCCCTGTCCTGCGGGGATGGACTGCCTTCCGATCGATCCTCGGACGATTCATCCCGGGGGAGCGACGGACGGCAACCAATACGGTTATCGGGTCGTGGCCGTCGATCCTTGCGGTGAAGAGTCCGAGTGAGCGCAGATCACGACGGTCGATCGGGTCACGCGGGTTCGGCCCGGCCCATGCGGTAGAGCCAACGCGCATGCGATCGCAAGGCGTCGAAGAAGGTGACGTTGTTGCGGTATGGAATGCCGAATTCCGCGCAGGTTTTTTCCACGATGGGCGCGATGGCCGAGTAGTGGATATGACAGATCTTGGGAAAGAGATGGTGCTCGACCTGAAAGTTCAGCCCGCCGAGAAACCAAGTCGCCAGCGGATTGTTGCGCGCGAAGTCGACCGTGGTCGCTAACTGGGATTCATCAAAGGGGAGTTCCAGTTCTCCGTTGGCGGGCCTTGCGGGAAAATCCGCCTCTTCGAGGCAGTGCGCCAACTGAAAGACCACGGCAAGCGTGACGCCCGTGACGAACGATGTCAGCACGAGCACCGGTACGACGACAGTCCAGGAGTGAAGAAACAGCGGCAGCACCAAAGCCCATGCGTAGAATTGAAACTTCCCGAAGAAGAAAAGGAAGAGTTCGACTCCGCGGGGACGCGGCACTTTGTGATCGCCGAGCCTGCCCTGTCCCAAGGAAACGTAGTCGTCGAGAAACCACCACTTGAGTGGGAGGAAGGCGTATAGAAACCAGATGTAGATGTGCTGAAAGCGATGCACGGCCAGCCGCTTCTGATCCGGAGCAAGTCGGCCGAGCGCGCCGACCTTCAGGTCTTCGTCAATGCCTTCGACGTTCGTGTAGGTGTGGTGGATGACGTTGTGCTGCCACTTCCACAGGTAGGACGATCCGCCAGTCAGGTCGAGGAAGGTCGCCATGATCTTGTTCAACCAACGCTTCGAAGAATACGAGCCGTGACTGCCGTCGTGTTGCAAGTTGAAGCCGATGCCGGCGATGGACAGTCCGAGCGAGACCGAAAGCAGAACCGCTTGCAGCGGTGTCGTCGCCCACAAGAGAAGCAGTAGATAGGACGCAAGAAACCACACGATGATGGTCGCGGTCTTGATCCACATGCGAGGCCCCCCGTGAGTGGAGATGCCTCGATTCTCGAAGTACTCCGCGACGCGTTGGCGGAGGACTCGGCGGAATTCGTTGCCTGCCGGATACTTGACTAGTCCTCGTAGTTCACTTGTCGTACTCACGCATCCTCCCGGAACCCTACCCCGCGTTCTTGCTTGGGGCGACGTTCCGTCGGTATCGTCGGCTGGAGGTTCCGCAGATGAAATGTCGGGTCTTTGTGACGGACAATCAAACACCTTGCCGGGAGTCGGAACGGCGGCTCGACGAGGTGGCGGAGGGCTCTGCGACAATACGTCCTAGAGCCATAGCTAACCGGAGACGTGTCATCCTTTCGTCACGACGGGATATTTCCAGCGCATGTTCTAGTGCAAGGTGCCATCCGCCGGAAGGTTAGCTTCGGACCATCCGGAGGGCGGGATGGCCTTCTCGAGAGCGCTCCGCCACGGCCGTTTCCGGCGGGCCGAGCGCGGATCTCATCTCAGACCGGATCTTAGACCGGGCGCGCCTCGATGATTGCGACCGGGGCTGGAATGGGCTGGGCTTTGGTCAATTCGAATCCGGCCTTGGCAAAGAGTGCCGAGAATTCATCCGGAGAACGTTCCTTGCCGTCGAGAAGAACCATCATATGGACATCCAGCCACACCGCCCAAGGCGGCGCCTCCGGAACCAAGAGGGAGTCGAACACCAGCAGGGTGCCGTCGGCGGGAATGGCCTTGCGGATCGCGCGAAGAATGCGCAGGCATTCTTCATCCGGCCAGTCGTGCAGAATATGCTTGAGCAGGTACGCGTCGGCTCCGGCCGGAATCTCTTCAAAGAATGAGCCGGCGACGAATTCGATACGAGAGGCGTGGGGGTGATCCTCGACCATCGTGCGCCCGGTTTCGACCACGGGTGGAAGATCGAGAACCGTCGCTTGCATTTCCGGGTACTTCTCGAGCAGGTCGAGAACCAACGTGCCGTGGCTTCCCCCGACATCGACGACCCGAAGAAAACGGCTGAAATCATAGTGCGCCGCGATGCCGGCGATGGCTTGGCGGCTCATATTGCTCATGGCTCGGCCGAAGCGTTCGGCCTGTTCCGGTTCGCCTTGAAGGTGCTCCCAGATCGGAGCGCCCAAGACGTTGGCGCTTTGGCTCCGGCCCTCGACGACGACGTCGTGGGCTTTGCTCCAGGGCTGCCAGTGGGCTTCGTCGTTCATCGACGCCGCCAGCCAACGCAGCGACTGGGGATGTTCGTCGGACAACGCCTCGGCCAAGGGTGTCAGAGCGAACGAGCGATCGCCGACGGCATCGAAGATGCCTTCGGAAGCCAAAGCCCGGAGCATGCGGAAGAGATAGTCGGGATCGCTGTGGGTGGCCTCGGCGAGCTCATCCGCCGTCTTTGCGCCCTCCTTCAGGAGGTCCGGAATCCCGAGTCTCGCGACGGTGCCGAGGGCTTGGGACCGGCAGTAGGAGAGAATCAGATTCATCATTTGGGAAACCGGGTCGGCTTGTTCGGGCGGCATGGTCATTCCTTCTGGATGCGGAAGAGGAGGAAAATGATGTGATGAGTGATTTGGGGTACTTACCGCGATTCTATCGCGAGTAAGACTTTTTCCGCAACCGGGTATGGGGCGCAGGAATCCGGGCCAAATGGCCGGAATTTGAGGCATTTTCGGCGTTTGCGGTCGAGGCGAGGTCGCGTGGAGCATGCTCCGCGCCTTCGGAACGTCGGATCTTGGCCGTCCGGGGGGTGGGTGATAGGCTTCGCCTCCTGTCCTAGGAGAGGAAAGATATGCCGAAGACTTCAATTTTCGTTCCGGCCGCCGCTGTCTTCTTCGTGACTTCGGCCCTAGCGCATCAGACCTTCCTGCAGCCGAAGAACTTCGAGTGGGCGGTGGGCGACAAGGTGGAAATTGCCATGACCTCGGCTCTTTCCTATCCGGATTTCTTGTCCGGGCCGTCTCCGTCGCGCATCGCGGACGCCTCGGTGACCATCGCCGGCATGGGGGTCGATGACTTTTCATATGAAGAGAACGAGACCTTCTTGAATATCGCCTTCGAGGCCGAGAGGGAAGGGATGGCCGTGGTCGCGCTCAGCAGCAAGGTTCGCGCCGGCGAAATCGAGCCGAAGGATGCGGAGATGTACCTCGATGAGATCGGCGCCGACGATGCGGTGCGCCAAGCCTTCCTCGATCTGCCCGGCGACCCGCCTCTGCAGCGCAGCTACCGCAAGCACACCAAGACCTTCTTCTGCGTCGGGAACTGCCGCGCCGATGACGAGGCGACAAGCAAGCCCGTCGGGCAGGCGCTGGAGTTCGTTGCCGTCCCTTCAAGCAAGCGCGAGTTTCGGCTGCTCTGGGAAGGTGAGCCGCTTGCCCATCACGACGTTCTCGCCGTCGCCTCGGATTCGACATCCGTGAAAATGAAGAGCGGATCGAACGGTCTCGTTCGAGTCGACGCATCCATGTCGGGCCCGGTGATGATGATGGCGGTGTGGATCACGCTGCCGAGCGAGCCCGCCGGTACATATCATTCAGACTACGCCACGCTGACCGTCCACCTCGATCCTCCGAACCCACGCGATGGAAAGTGACGAACCCGCCGGTTCGCGAAGGAATCATGATACGAAATGATTTCCGCACGGTTCTCGAGCCGAGCGCTAAGCTCACCGGGCGCTCTCGCGCCTGCTGCAGCTTCGTGACATGGCCGCTCGATCTTCGTTCTCTCGACTCGGCGTGAAGATCGCTCGTACTCGCATCGCTTGTCCTCGCGGAGAGCAAATCGGCTATGATCAGGTCGGCTCCGCCCCGATTTTTTTCATGCGAGGACCATCCATGCTGTATCGCTTCAACCTTCCTTTGGTTTTCTTCCTTCTCCTGCTCCTTTTTTCCTGCGCATCGTCCGAAGTGGAACAGCCCGGGCGTGGACTTTCCGAATCCATCGCCGAAATGAGCGTCGCCGAACTTCAGGCGGCAATGAACAGAGGCGAGCTGAGTTCCGAGTCGATCACCCGGGCATATATCGAACGAATCGAGCGCATCGACGGCGAGCTGAATGCCGTCATCGCGGTCAACCCGGAAGCCATCGCGCAGGCCCGTGCACTGGATATGGAGCGACTCGAGGGCCGCGTACGCGGCCCGATCCACGGCATCCCTCTCTTGCTCAAAGACAACATCGAAAGTCTCGATCCACTCCCGACGACCGCCGGATCGCTCGCGCTTGCCGACAACCGGACGGGACGCGATGCCTTCGTCGTCGCCGGACTTCGCGAGGCCGGTGCCGTCATCCTCGGCAAGACGAACCTCAGCGAGTGGGCCAATTTTCGTTCGGAACGTTCTTCGAGCGGTTGGAGCGGCGTGGGAGGACAAACCCGCAACCCATACGATCCGGCGCGATCGCCCTGCGGCTCGAGTTCCGGATCGGCGGTGGCCGTTGCTGCCGGCATGGCACCTTTCGCGCTCGGCACCGAGACCAACGGATCGATCGTCTGCCCGGCAACGAGCAACGGGCTGGTCGGCATCAAGCCGACGGTGGGCCTCGTCAGCCGGCGCGGTATCGTGCCGATTTCCCACACTCAGGACACAGCGGGCCCGCTCGCCCGCAACGTGGCGGATGCGGTTCTACTATTCGAAGCGATGATCGGCGTCGACGCCGAAGATGCCGTGACCGATCTGGCCGGCGAAGCTGTGGAATGGTCGCTTCAGGATCACCTCCAGTCGGGCGGCCTGCGAGGCAAACGAATCGGTGTCGTACGCTCGTTGGCGGGTTTCCACAGTGATGTCGATCTCCTCCTCGACACAGCCATCGAGGAAATCGAGGCCGCCGGCGCCATCATCGTCGACGATCTGAGCTTTGAGCCGCCAAAGGATTTCGCCAAGGCCGGCTATGACGTTCTGCTCTACGAGTTCAAGGATGGCATCAACAGGTACCTCGCAGAACTTCCCGATGCTGAACTCTCCGCATGGACCCTGGAAGATCTCATCGCTTTCAACGAAGAGCACTCCGCAAGAGAGATGCCCCACTTTGGGCAAGAAATCTTCCATAAATCTCAGGCCATGGGTCCGCTCAGTGATACCGAATACATTGAGGCGCTCGCGCTCGTGCGGCGCGCCGCTCGAGTGAACGGGATCGATCATCTGGTGAAGAATCACTCCCTCGATGCACTCATGGCGCCCACCGGTTCGGCCGCATGGACCATCGATCTCATCAACGGCGACCATTTCATCGGGGGTAGTTCGACTTATGCCGCCGTCGCGGGCTATCCGAGCATCACCGTACCGATGGGCCTCGTTCAGGGAATGCCCGTCGGGGTGAGCTTCTTCGGTCCGGCCCTCTCCGAACCCACCTTGATCGAGATCGCCTTCGCCTACGAGCAAACGAGCCGCCGACGCGTCCCACCGAAGCTCTAGCGCGTTCGGTTTCGGGCCGCCCCGAGACGCCGACGAAGAGAGTCCGAAAAGCGGCGTGGGCGTTTGAATTCCACATGACAGGGCGATTCACCGGTCATGCGGCCCACCCTCCCGGGAGGCATCCCCAAGTTGCGGCGAGCGATCGTCGCAGGGGCGCGACTCCGCTTCGCCGGCTACAGCAATTTGCGGATCACGGTTTGGAGAATGCCGCCGTTGCGGTAGTACTCGATCTCTACAGGCGTATCCATTCGACAACGGGTCTCGAAAGACGTCGTCGAACCGGACGGATGGGTTGCGCGAACGGTGATGGTGCAGCCGGGTTCGATCGTCTCGGGGATTTCGATGTCGAAGATCTCGCTGCCGTCGAGTCCAAGGCTCTCTGCATTTTCTCCGGGTAAGAAGTTCAACGGGAGCACGCCCATGCCGACCAAGTTCGAGCGGTGGATGCGTTCGAAACTCTCGGTGATCACGGCCCGTACTCCGAGCAGGGTCGTTCCCTTGGCGGCCCAGTCGCGCGACGATCCCATGCCGTAGTCTTTCCCACCGAGCACGATCAGGGGGATTTTTCTCTTGGCGTAGTTTTCTGCGGCTTCGTAGATCGATGTGACGACGCTGCCGACTTCGGACCCTTGGGTGAAGTCGGTGGTGTAGCCGCCTTCGGTTCCCGGTGCGAGCTTGTTACGAACGCGGATATTGGCGAAGGTGCCGCGGGTCATGACGCGGTCGTTTCCGCGCCGCGAGCCGAAAGAATTGAAGTCTGCGGGATCGACACCCTTGGAGATCAGGAAGAGGCCGGCCGGTCCGTCCTTCGGAATGGCGCCGGCCGGAGAAATGTGATCGGTGGTCACGGTGTCGCCCAAGTGCGCAAGACAACGCGCGCCTTTGATTGGAGCGATCGCTTCGGCTTCGACCTGCATCCCTTCGAAAAAAGGCGGATTTTGAATGTAGGTCGAGTCATCCGACCAGGGATAGAGATCGGATTTCGACACGGGGACGGCATTCCAGGTGGCATTGCCGCTGAAGACATCGCCGTAGGACGCTCGGAACTGCTCGGGTCCGATGCACTCGGTCCGCAAAGCGCGAACCTCTTCCTGAGTCGGCCAGATGTCGGCGAGATAGACATCGCGACCGTCGGCATTTTGGGCGATCGGCTCGGTGGACAGATCGATATCGACCGTACCGGCGAGCGCATAGGCGACGACGAGAGGCGGGGATGCCAGATAGTTCGCCTTGGTCAAGGCGTGAACACGACCTTCGAAGTTGCGGTTTCCCGACAGGACACTGGTAGCTACGATATTCGAAGAGCGCAGCGCGGCATCGATCTCATCCGGCAGAGGACCGGAGTTTCCGATGCAGGTCGTGCAGCCGTAACCTACGAGATGGAAGCCGATGGCTTCGAGATCCTCACTCAAGCCGGCGCGATCGAAGTATTCGGATACGACCTTGGACCCCGGGCCGAGAGAAGTCTTGACCCACGGTTTGCGGGTCAGGCCGAAGCTTCTGGCCTTTCGCGCCACGAGCCCGGCGGCAAGCATCACGTCGGGATTGCTCGTATTGGTGCAGGAAGTGATGGCGGCGATGACCAAGGCCCCGTGGCGGAGTTCCGACTCGATGCCCGGTTCTGCAGGCCAGCTCTGTTCCGAATGTTCGACGGTCACCACATCGTCCAGCTTTGCCGGGTCGACTCCGATACCTTGCGGTCCGGCCGGAGCGGTCAGAGCGCGGCGAAACTCTTGCTTCATCTTCGAGAGAAGAACGCGGTCTTGGGGCCGCTTCGGTCCGGCGAGCGAGGGTTCGACTTTGGAGAGATCGAGTTCCATGACGTCGGTGTATTTCGGTTCCGGCTGATCGGGCGACCAGAAGAGATGGTTTGCCCGGGTGTAGGCCTCGGTCAGAGCGACCTGTTCATCACTGCGTCCGGAGAGCTTCAGGTACTCCAATGCAATCCGGTCGATGGGGAAAAAGCCCATCGTCGCCCCGTATTCCGGGGCCATGTTGGCAATCGTCGCCCGATCGGGCAGAGACATGGAGGCCATGCCGCTGCCGAAGAACTCGACGAACTTTCCGACCACGCCGCGGGATCGGAGCATTTCGGTGACGGTCAGGACCAGATCCGTTGCCGTGGTTCCCTCGGCAAGTTTGCCGGCGAGGCGAAAACCGATGACTTCCGGCGTGAGCATGTACACCGGTTGGCCGAGCATGACGGCTTCCGCTTCGATGCCGCCGACACCCCAACCGACGACTCCGAGCCCGTTGATCATCGTCGTATGGCTGTCCGTGCCCACCAGCGAGTCGGGGAAAACCAAGGTGTCCCCGTCGACGTTCCGCGTGAGTGCCCCTGGTGCGAGGTATTCGAGGTTGACTTGGTGGACGATGCCGGTCGCCGGTGGAACGACGGAAAAGTTGGAAAACGACTGCTGCCCCCACTTGAGAAACTCGTAGCGCTCTTTGTTCCGAGCGAATTCCCTTTCGGTGTTGATCGCCGCGGAATCGGGGCGAGCGAAAGAGTCCACCTGCACCGAGTGGTCGATGACCAGATCGCATGGAACCAGCGGATTGATGGTTTTCGGGTCGCCGCCGAGTTTGGCCATGACGTCGCGCATGGCGGCGAGATCGACGACGCACGGTACGCCGGTGAAGTCTTGGAGCACGACGCGGCCCGGCAGGAAGGGAAGCTCGCGTTGCGCAACGTTTTCGGCATCCCATTTTGCAAGCTGCTTCACGTCATCCGATGAGACGACGAAGTCATCGACATTGCGCAATAGAGATTCCAGCAGGACGCGAATCGAATAGGGAAGTTCTTCCAAGCGGCAGAGGTTCTGGTCTTCGAGCGCGCCGAGCCGATAGTATGTATATTTTTTCGCGCCGACTTCGAGGGTCGCGCGAGCACCGAATGCATCCATGGGTTTCGTCATTTCGTCGGGACTCCTGTGCCAAGGTTTCGGGGTGCGAATATTGCGTGAACTCTCGTGCGATTGCGAAGCCTATCGTTTTTTTCACGGTCAAGCCGGGAACGACATACGCCGGAAGCTTTGCGCTCAAGGAGGGTCGATTTCTTCGGGGGGAGCGATGATGCTTCCGGTGGACTTACAAGTGCGCAATTCTTCGTTGGACCAGAATTCGTCCATGATCGGTTTGAGGTCGACATCGATGTTTTCCAGCCGAAACTCTGCTTCATAGACGAGTTCGTGCGTGTCGTCGGAATACCATTGCAGCTTGTCCATGACTCCTTCGGGGCGCTTTTGCTCGACGACGAGACCGAGCGTATTCGCCGGTCGGCGCGGGCTGTGGGGCACGTTGGCCGGAAGCAGATAGATATCGCCTTCGCGAAGAATGATCTCTTCAGGCTTGCCGGTATCCGGGTGGATGATGCCGAGAATGATGTCTCCCTCGAGCTGGTAGAAGAACTCCTCCGTAGGGTTGACATGATAGTCCTTGCGCTTGTTCGGTCCGGCGACGACCATGATGATCGTCTCGCGTTCGTCCCTCCAGACCTGCTTGTTTCCGACGGGCGGTTGCAGTGCTTCGCGATTTTCTTCGATCCATTTCAGCAGGTTCAGGGGCTTGAAAAGGGACATTTTCGGATCTCCTCACGCTCTTTCCGCCCTTCGTATTCCTTCGGGGCGCTACGTCCTTCCGGGGCCGCGGAATAGAGTATCATGCTCACATGCGCCGGTCTTCGCCCGACTCTTCGTCCGCATGAGCGCCTTGGCCGAGAGGTCTCTGCTCGATACGGCGCGCATGCTGCGCGAAGGGGCGCTCTGCGCCGAGGACGTGGCTCGCGAGGCGCTCGATAGTCAAAGGCGCCATCGGAACTTTCTCGGTGCGTATGTATCGGTCGACCCGGAGGCAACGCTCGCCGCTGCGAAGCGGGCTGACGAGGAATCGGCAGCCGGTCGCGATGGGGGCGTTCTGCATGGCATACCGGTTTCGGTCAAGGATCTCTTCGGTGTGAAGGGGTATCCGACCTACGCCGGCTCGCCTAGGCCGTTGCCTGCGAAATGGGAGCGCCCCGGGCCGCTGATCGAGAAAGTGCTCCGCGCTCACGCGGTGATCGTCGGCAAGACGCACACCGTCGAGTTCGCTTTCGGCGGCATCGGGATGAATCCGCATTGGGATACGCCCCGCAATCCTTGGGACGCCGTCCATCATCGCGTGCCGGGCGGTTCGAGCGCGGGCGCGGGAGTCACGCTGCTCGAAGGCTCCGCTCTGGTCGCTTTTGGGACGGATACGGCGGGATCGGTTCGCATTCCGGCGAGCTACAGCGGAACGGTGGGCCTGAAGACGACCGCCGGGCGGTGGTCGACGGCGGGCGTCGTCCCCCTCAGCCCCACCCTCGATACGGTCGGTCTGCTCGCCAAGGACGTAGCGGACGCCGAGCGAGTGTTTCATTTCATCGACGGTGCCGGCGAGCAGCAGGCGCACGGTGTCGATGACGCCGATCTCCCGCGACTGAGCGAGCTTCGCTTCATCGTTCCGACGGACTTCTTCTGGGACGAGTGCTCGCCG
>JALUUK010000299.1 GCA_027021395.1 Acidobacteriota bacterium | reverse complement strand
ATCTCCAGCCGCTGTGTCACATCGTCGAGGCTCAAAAGCACACCGGCGGTCTCGTCCGTACCGGAAAGCCGTGTTGCGACGAGATTCACCACGCGCTCACCTCCCGACGGCAAAGCCAGTCGAAGACGCAGAGCGCGTTCCTGCCCATCGACGCTCTCGAGGTGCGACGCGGGGCTTTCGACCGCTTGCAGCCCGCGACGGTTTTCGTCGTCGGCGACGGGTGATCCGCCGAGAAAGCGCAGCAGCGAGTGGCGCACGATGGAATGCAACCCGCTCGGCAAGACGTCCGTAAAATGCCGCCCATTCGCGACCGCCCGCGGAATTCCGAGCAGAGACTCGATGGCGGGGTTCCAGTGCCGCAGATAGCCGAGACGATCGACCACGACCATTCCGACCGGACTCGAGTCGATCAGTGATTCCGAACGCGACTGCAAACGGCGAATCAGATCGACCTGCTCGCGCAACTCTTCGAGGTGCAAGGCTCCCGCAATGGCTGCGGCCGCGTGCGCCGAGACGGTGCGCAGAAGATCGAGATCATCGGAATCGAGCAACGATCCGCTGCGAGGCACACCGACCGCCAAAACGGAGATGAGACGATCTTCCATACGCTGAGGAACGAGGACCTGAATCCCTCGGCGATGCATGCAAGGCATCGATCGTGGTGCATCGGGCACGTCGCTGAGTGTGACGATCTGCCCGAGACCGAGGCGTGCGACGACCTGCTCGGGCACTTCCTTGTCGATGTCCAAACGGCCGAGCGGATCCTTGAGTTGTCGCCCCTCGGTGATCAGCAGCAGCCAGATGGGCGAGACATCGAGCGCCTCCCCCACCCTCGCCTCGAGCGACGCCGTCAGACGGGGCAGGTCGCGTTCGGCGTTGAGATCGCGCGCAACGCGCTGCAATGCGCGCCGGAAGTTGTAGCGACGCCGGTAGTAGATGCGCCCCGCCAGATCGCGGCTTCCCGCACGGATGGCGGGCCCCAAAGCCGCCGTGATCAACGCTGCGATCAGCATCGGCGCAAGCCCTGTCGGAGTCATGATCCGAGAAAGCAAGATCTCGGTCACGTTCCAGATGCCGAGAAAGAGCGCTCCCGACAAAACCATCGCCGTCGAAAACGACAGCGTACGCCGCCCGAAGAGCGCAAGATCCATCACGCGGTAGTCGAGCACGGCCTGGGTGAAGGTGAGCGGGACGAGGCTGAGAAACGGCAGAGCCAGCCAAGCGAAAGAGAGTTCCTTACCCCACGCCCACTGCGGAAGCACCGACAAAGCCAAGAACGGAACGATTCCCACCACGGTGCCGGCAAGCACCCACCGGAAGCGAGCACGGGCGAGAACCGACGACTTGCTCGGGTAGGAAGCGACCAGCGCCGAAACTCCTCCGATCCAACCGAGTGCGATCCAGAAGGTCTCCACACGCGATTGCAGCAGATCCACACCGGCCACAGGGTCGGCCAAGCGCAGCGCCCCTCCGAAGCCGATCATGTGGATCTCTACCAAGAGCAAACCGACGACGGGCGCGTAGACCAGCGGAGTCCACCGCTGCAGCGCGCGACGCCAAGATCCCAAGCGCAAGACGAGATGCAAATAAAGCGCGGGAAAAACCAAGCGCGCGCCGCGATCGAGCCAGAAAAACAACCAGTCGAGCAGATCGGCTCGAGACGACCAGGAAATTCCTAGGACCAAGGCTCCGCACAGACACCACGCCAGGTAAATTCCCTCCGCCCCGCTGCGACGCGGCCGAAGCAACACGGCGATCGCGCCGAGCAGAAAAGACAAGGCGACGAAGGAAGCCACGATCCGTGGCGTTTGCCAGACGGCCACCACGCCGGTGTGAATCTGAACCGACCGGCGCTGCCCGTCGGAATAGACCGTGATACCGAGAGTTCGACCGGGAAGTGCTCGCGAGAGCAGATCCTCGGCAACCAACTTCCCCGCCACCGGATGGCCGGCGATCTGCAGAATGCGATCTCCCGCTCGGAGGCCGACGGCTTCTGCGGGCCCGCCTTCGAGCACCGAACCGACCTCCACCCCGAAGTCCGAGGAGCGCAGGGTCAATCCGGTCACTGCGACATGCTCCCGCCATGTGCGCACGGCCGAGAGAACGACCAGCGCGCTGACCACGGTGATCAGCAATATCACGACCCAGCGAGAAATGCGCACCACCTACCCCCTAGAAAGCCACGGCCAAGCCGCCGGAAATGCGCCTCTGTTCGAGCATCACGATGCGACCGACTTCGGCTGGAGCACTGGATTCCGCGACATCGGTCGTTTGATTCTCTTCGTAGCCGAGCACGATCTGCCACGCCGTCGCTCCGAGCGGCGGCCGCCCGAGGGATTGGCGCAAATCGATGCCCTGACGGACCCATCCTCCCGCACCGCCCAAGAGTATCCCGCCGGCTCCCACGTCCAGAACACGCGTCCAGCGATACCCCAGCGTCGTCCCCGTGCGCGGTGAATGCAGAGAGCACTCGACGGTTTGCCCGACGCCGCGTCCGCCCGAATCCACGGCGACGATCGGTAGATCGCGCGGCAGCCGCAGGACGAGACGTCCATCGATGTCGATACGCTCGAGCGACAGCTTCAGCACGGGAAGGCGGTCTCCCGGACGATAGGTCACACCGGCGATCCATCGCCCGATTCGCCCTTCGAGGTCGGTCAGCAAATGGCGCGAGAGCGGAGCCAGCAGATCCCCGCCGTCGTCCCAATTGGCCAACCCGCTCTCGCTCGAATGCGCGATAGACCAGTCGAGGCGTGCGCCTGCGCGCCGGATGGCGGTGGCCCACGCCAAGCGCCCGGAACTTTCGCCGCCTCCGATCAGGCCGAAGCTCGCATGCACGGAAAGCGCATCATCGAGCTTTTGCACCGCCTCGAGCATCGCCGCGGAGCGCACTTGCCGATCGAAAGCACCGCGACGACCGAGACGCAACGCAGCTCGCACGCCGGTTCCATCCGACGGAGCCCACGCATTGGCCACCTCGAGATCGAATCCGGAGCCGTCGACGGTCCCGAGGTCGGCCAACCCCTCGCGAGCCGATGCAGCCAAGACTCCCTGCCCCACCCCCGCCATGCGAGCGCCCCTCGCACCGTAGACCGAAGCGCGCACTGAAACGTGCTTGTCCGTGCCCCACGGACGGGACCCTTCAAACTCTAGGTTGGCGCGTCCGGCCGAGAGGTCTTGCCCTGCGTAGGGTCCGAAAGTCGACTCCTGGCCGGCATCGAGCGAAGCGAGCGAAGCGCGTGCGCTCCACCACGACTCGCCCTGCACGCGCCGGTAGGCGACGTTCATCTCGGCGGCCGCGGCCCGCGAACGAACCGACCCCGGCGCTTCGCCCGCGGCGTGGCGACCACGATCGGAGCGCCGACCACGAACTTCGACTCGAAGCTCGCCTTGCTCGTTCTTCCGCTCCGGAGACCAAGCCAGGTCGAGCGCATCCGCCGCCTCGCTCCAACCCGGCGCGTCGTTCGTCCCGCCGGCGTGGCGGAACGCCGCCTCGAAACGCCCGAATCGGCCGATACTGACACCACCGCTGATCGCCGTATCGACCCCGAACGAGCTTTCCGGTCCACCACCGTCGGCACCCGTCTGAGTCGCGGCGAAGTGGAAGGACGCGGGCAGAGCCCGCACCTTCTCCTGCTTCGGCTCACGAACGAAGCGATCATCGATTTCGAAATCGCTCTGCTCGAGAATATCCCGCGCCGGGAGCCGCAAGGCCCAAGCCGCATCGAGCGGCCGCGTACCGAGCGCGCTCGCCTGCCCGGCGGGGTGGAGGATCAGTTCCAACGAAGCCTGCAACAGCGTATCGACCTTGCCGATCAGCACGGAATACCCCCCTTTGGAAGCCACCACGCGATAGGCCCCATCGCCGAGTCCGCCGATCAGAAAGCGCCCCGCTTTGTCGGACTTGGTGCGGATGATCTCGGCCGACTCCGGGCCGATCGGCACCAAGCGGATGGTCACGTCGGCGAGAGCACGACCGGCTCGATCGAGCGTGACCCCCGCAAGACCGTCCTTGGGCGCAACGGAAGGAAGGGAGTCATCCGCCGAGACCGGGGCCACCGGCAAGAACGACAGGGCCGCCGCGAGAACGAGGCGGAGCATGGGTCGGTATGTCCTTCGCTTCGAGCAGAACATCGCTACACTCTCCTCGGGAGAGATTTCCCTCACGGAGACAATGTTATTCCAAATCTCCCTTCAGGTCGCGCAAAGTGTTGAAACGCGACCGGCTTTCTTCGAGATTCCCGCCCTATATTCTCGACGATGACCGCACCCGAAGCCCTCGCGACCCGGGCCCTTTCCCGGCGCTACGGAGCCCGCAAGGCTCTCGATGATCTGACGCTCTCCGTCCCCACCGGAGCGTTTTACGCCTTCGTCGGCCCGAATGGCGCGGGAAAATCCACGACGGTGAGGATCTTGGCCGCTCTGATTCGCCCGACATCGGGCTCGGCTCGCGTCCTCGGCCTCGATGTGGAACGCAGCGCTCTCGACATTCGCCGGAGGATCGGAGTGGTGCCCGATTTCCCGGTGCTCTTCGACTCACTTTCTCCCCGAGAAAACATCCTGCGCCTGTCCCGCCTCAGGAGAATCGACGACGGCGCAGCTCGCAGACGGCTGGAGGAATTGGCCGCGGGCCTCGGGATGAGCGAGCACCTCGACACCCCGGTGGAGGCCCTCTCCCATGGAACCCGCAAAAAGGCCGGCCTCGCCTCGGCGATGATTCACGGCCCGGGCCTGCTTTTTCTCGACGAGCCCTTCGAGGGGATCGACCCGCTCTCCGCCCGGGGCATCCGTCGTATGCTCGAGGCTCTGCGGCAACGCGGCGTCACGATCTTCCTGACATCCCACGTGCTGCCGCTGGTGGAATCGCTGGCGACCCATGTCGGCATCATCGATGGGGGCCGCCTGCTGGCCTCGGGCACGTTGGAGGAGATCCTCGCCGGAAACGGCTCCCTCGAAGACGCCTTGCTCGACCGGCTCGGAGCCGAAACGGCGACGCCGACACTCGATTGGTACCAACCGTGATGCGATCGGCGTTCGTGCAGCTCATCGCGCTCGATCTTGCGCTCGTCCGTGCGCGGTGGCGACGAGCGACCCGCCGAGTCCGCGGCATCGAGGGGGTCGCCGGCGGTATGCTCGCCTCGCTCTTTTCGGGCGCGCTGCTCTTGGGTGGAGCCGTCTTCTTCATGTGGGTGAGCGTGACCCTGATGACTTTGCTTCCCGAGCGCGGCCAATACGACCTCGCCGCGCATACCGGCGGCCTGATGACCGACGCGGCCTCGGTGCTGGCGATTCTTGCCGTTCTGATGGCCGACCCGAGCAAGGGCGAGACGCTTCGAGTACCACTGACCGTGCTGCCGATCCGACCGTTCGATCGCTTGGCGGCCGACCTCGTTTCGCTGCTTTTCCTCGAGCCGGTCGCACTGGTGATCTGGCCGACTTCGCTGGCGCTCGTGATCGGTCCCGGCCAGGTGCGCGCAGATGCCGGCTTGCTGATGGTCCCCGCAGCCGCGGGATCCGCGATGGTCGCCGCCTCGGCCGCCCTTTTCGTTCGGCGCCTGAGCGCGCGCCATGGAGGCCCGGCCGGTGGAGTGAAGCTCTCCGGTATGTGGGGGCGGGTGCTCTTGGTCAGCCTTCCGGTCTTGTGGCTGCTCACGCAGGGCGGCTCGCTCGAATCGCTGACGGAAGATGGGCCGCTGCTTGGAACTCCGGGCTATTTCGTCTCGCTGGCGCTCGATGCCGCTTGGCGCGGCGACGGGGCCGCCGTCGTCGTCGGCCTCGGGCTGCTTATGCTAGCCTTCGGACTTCTTTGCTTGGCCGGCATCGCCGCGGCAAACGGGCCGGGAGCCGACACCGACCGACGAGCCTTCAGCCGATGGCGGCGGATCGGACCTTTGGAATTTCGACGTCTCCTGTTGACGGAGCGCGCACGCATCCTGCTCGGCCAGTCCTTCGCAAGCGGCCTGCTCATCATGATCCTGACCATCGTACTCAGCCGCCGCGGTGTTTTCGGCGGCGAAACCTTGTTGCATGCGGGAGCTTTTTTCTCCGCCTGGATGTTGGCCCAATCGACGGCCCCGCTGATGTCGAACGCGCTCGGCCTTGGGGGACGAGCGAGCGCGGGCATGGCCATGCTGCCGGTGCGGGGCGTGGTCTACCTCCTCGAAATCGAATTCTTCTTGGCTTCTCCGGCGATCGTCGGCGTGGCGATCCTCGCCTTGCTCATGGCCTACTTGGACGGCTTTGCGTTTTCGCTCACCCTCGTCGTCTTCGGTCTCGGCGTCTGTCTCGCGGGCGCAGGGATCGGAGCGTGGCTTTCGACGTTCTGGCCTTGGCCCGCCCCCGGTCGGGTCGAATCATCTCCGCTTTGGCCGCCGGGCCCGAGTCGCCTGCTGATGCCGATCGGCCAAGGTTTGCCGACCATCCCGCTCGCCGGGTGGTGGCGAGGGTTCTGCTCCTGGCCGACAGCGCTTTCCGCGTGCCTTATGATCGGCCTGCTCGTCGCCGTCCTCGGCATCGCCGTGGCGGGTCGTCGACTCGACCGGAGGCGGAAGTTCATTGCGGAGGCCCTTTTGTCATGACGACTCGCCAACGTCCATCACCGGCTGCGATCGGCGTATCGGCCCTGCTCGTCGCGTTCTGCCTCTCCGTCACGACGCATTCCGCGACGTCTCCATCCATACGCCTCGTCTACGGCAAGCAAGTGAGCATCACCGTCACGGTCGCGTTGATCGATCGCACAGGCACTCACGTCTTGCACGAACAAACGCTCGAAGGCACCGCCGACGAGCGCTTGATGCTCGACACCTTGCTCACCCGCCAGGGACGTGACATCCCCTGGTCCTTTCGTGCAAGCTTCAAGGTGCACGACGGCGATGAGGCCTCGCATGAGGACGCGAGCGAGGTGGAGTGGAGGACGCGCACCGCGCTTGGCCGCAACGAACCGACCCGAACTCATCGCCGCAGCGCGGTGGAAAACGGCCGCCTCAC
Source organism: Acidobacteriota bacterium (assembly GCA_027021395.1). GTDB lineage: Bacteria > Acidobacteriota > Polarisedimenticolia > J045 > J045 > JALUUK01. The sequence goes on along the minus strand of JALUUK010000299.1, from coordinate 5,360 downwards.
CGTCGCCGAGATTTGGGGGCGCAAGGATCCTCCCGAGCGATTGGTGATGCAGGTCAACACGCAGTGGACGCAGGTCCCGCAACTCGTGCGTACGGCGCCCACCGCCGAGCCCATCGGCTTGATCATCGAAGTCCTCGGACGCCGAAACGAGCGCATCGAGGTGCTCGAATCCCACCGCGTCTTCGGGCTCGTAGGCGACGAGTCCAAGATCTCCTTCGAGCGCTCGCCGGAAGGAGGGGATACGAGCGACGAAGTTCATGTCACCGTCATCCCCCACCACGTCGGCAAAGAAGGAATACGAATCGGCCTTCGCATTCGCTATCGAGAAACCCTGGAAGGCGGCACGACCGTACCGACGATTCGCAATCTAACCGAAGACGTTCCCGCCGGATCTTCGATCACGCTCGACATCCCCGAAGCCGAAGGACGACCATCGCTCGCCGTTCGCGTCACCCCCTTTTTCTAGTCGGAATCGCGCGACTTTGTGAATAAATCGCGCGACCCAAGTAAGATCCCGCCCCATGTGTGGGCGAAGGATCGGGATTGCGGCGATGGCCTGTCTCCTATGCTTGGGCATCGCGCGATCCATCGACGCCGCCCCGGCACCGGGAGCACTCGGTCGACTGACTCTCGACGATGGAATCGAAGCGGTGATCCGCGACGGACGCGAGATCGTCTTGCATGTTCTGCCGGAACGGGGCGAAGGCTATCTGTCGCTCGCCCGGCGGATCACCGGAACGTCCAAGACCTCCGCCGCCCTGCAGGCCGCCAATGACGGGCGCGCGCTGATCGAAAACCGGCCGGTCGTCGTACCTTGGGACCTGATTCGCGAGGAATACCGTTTTCTCGCGCTGCGCGCTCTCTTCCCGAAAGACCGCTTTCGAGACAATGCCTGGGAACACTTCCCCTATGCGGCGACGGCGACCACCTACGGCGAAGGGCTATGGCAAGCGGCGCTTTGGTTTACGGGCGAAGGCGACAATTTCCGGGAAATCGCCGCATTCAACCGCCTCGAAGGACTCGACCTTCCTCGGCATGAGCCCTTGCGCATTCCCCGCAAGCTCCTTCTTCCGCTCTTCATCAGCGAAAGGACGAGTTCCGATGGAGCGTTGACTTACAAGACCGATGCCGCCGGAGACTACGCCGAATACAGGCTCGCCCGCGGCGAGGCGATCTACACCGCCGTACTGCTGCGATTCACCTCCGTCAGTCCCGCGGAACTCGACGACGCGGCGGAGGAGATCATCGAGCGCAGCAAGATCCGCAACGTGCGCGACCTTCCCGTCGGCTTTCGCGTGCGCATCCCCATGGACATGCTGCTCGCCGAGTATCTGCCCCGCAATCATCCGCGACGCCTTTGGGCCAAGATCGGCGCCGACGAGACCGCCGCCGTTCGCCTGCCCACGCGCCCGACTTCGCTCAGCGGCGTTCACGTCCTACTCGATCCGGGGCACGGCGGAATCGACCTCGGCGCGCAAGCTCACGGGATCTGGGAAAGTGATTACATTTACGACATCGCTTGCCGCATCAAGCGGCGCATGGAAAAAGAGACCCGTGCCACCGTGCACTTGCTCGCCACGTCTTCAAAACGCGGTTGCCGAATCTCGAATCGAAAGAAGCTCGATATCCTCAAGCCCAAGTCCATCGCCACTTCGCCCAAGCACACGCTCAACTCCTCGCGCCACACCAAGATGGGCGTCAACCTTCGCTGGTATCTCGCCAATGCGATCTACAAGAGGTTGCGCAAGGGCGGCACGCCTCCGGAAAAGATCGTCTTCATCTCGCTGCATGCCGATGCCCTGCATGCGAGCCTCCGTGGCGGCATGGCCTACATTCCCGGAGAGCGGTATCGCCGGGGCACGCACTCCGTGCGTTCTTGGGCTTCGCGCTACAAGAAGTACAAGGAGTTCAAGATGCAATCCAAGGTCTCCATTCCGCGTCACCAACGGCTGAGCGACGAGGTCGTTTCCCGGCAACTCGCACACTCCATCCTAGAAGCCTACCGCTCGATGAATCTTCCCGTGCACAAGCGGCAGCCCATTCGTGACCACGTCGTGCGCGGACGCGGAAAAAAACGAAGGAACTGGCTGCCGGCGGTGCTTCGCGGAAACCAGGTCCCGGCAAAAATTCTGCTCGAAACCGTCAACTTGAAAAACAAGAAAGACGCCGCCCTGCTCAAGTCACCCGACGGTCGCGAAAAATTGGCCCGCGCCATCTCCCAAGGGCTCGAAACCTTCTTCGACCCCGAGTAGGCCGGCCGAGCAAACCCGGCGGAGCGGAGTTCCGCACCGACTTGCGGAGCGCAGAACGAGCGTCCATGCTCGCCGACGATGAAAAAAGCCCCTCTCACTCTCCTCTCCGCGCTCCTTTCCTTTTTCCTCGTATCGGATGTATCGGGCCGACCCGCTTCAAGTGATGCTTGCTTTGAACGGTGGTGGATCGATCGTCTCGCCACGGCAAGAGCCGACCGAGGCGATGCCTATGCCCTCCTACCCCTTCGAGACGTCCTGCGCTTGGCTCAAACGGCGGAAGATCCTCTACGTATCGCAGCGGCCATCGAGGCGATCAGGCAGCAGGCGGGCATCGATCCACTCGTCGCCGACGAAATGGACATGATGCTGCTGCATGCCGACTACTCCCGCTCCGATCTCGAATCCGCTTCTCGACGCAAAGAGCGCTTGGGCATCTTCGATTCCTACTTGATCGGTGAAGCATCGAGTCGAGAGGCGGAAAACGACATGCGCGCGGTATCGGCTTGGCGTCGTATCCCAACTTCGCCCAACGGACAGGTCTCACTTCACCATCTCGTCTTTCCGAGCACGCGTCACCACGTCTGGCTGAGAACATATTTTCACCTGAAGCGATCCACGAAGGTTGCCTTGCGCTACGGAGCGGATGATCGCGCCTCGATCTACATCGACGGACGTGAGGTGGCTTCGCCCGAAGGCGTGCACGATTTCGCCTTCGATCAACACGCGGTCGCGCTGAAATTGGATGCGGGATGGCATCGCCTGACGGCACGCGTCGATCAGGAAGAAGGGAAGTGGACCTTTCTCGCTCGGCTCACCCGCCCCGACGGCAAACCCCTCGCGTCGTCCGTCTCCATGGAGATGCCGGCCGATTTCAAAGCGATCGACGCCGAGATCGACACCGGCAAGAGAAAACGGAAAAGGCACTCCAAGAAGAAGATCAAAGTCCGCACGCTCGCGGGAGAACTCGAGGAACGCGCCAAGAGAGGCGATCTACGCGCTAGGATCCATTGGGCCCGGGACCTGCACGCACGGGGCTTGCCGCATCGCCGCAGCGACCGGGCGCTGACGCTCGCGCGCCTTTCCGTCGGAGCGCGTCCGAGCGATCCGGAAGCACTATCGACGCTAGCAACCATCGAAAGTGAGCCGTCTCGGCGACGTCGCGCCCTCGAACGATGGCGGGCGGAAGATCCAACGCATCCTGCCGCCGCTCGCGAGTGGGTGCACTACCTCTTCCCTTTCAACCAGAGGCGCTCGACCATCGATGCTGCAAGAGCCCAACTCGAGGCTTGCGGCGAGCGCGACCCCTACCTCGAAGCTTGGGTCGCGCTCGCGGGTTTTTCCTGGAGCTTTCCTTCCGGCGCTCTGGCCGAACTCGACGCCCTGACGAAGACCTTTCCCCGCCAACCCGTCATCCGAGAAAGACAGGCCGCCTTTGCGGCGGGGCGGGAACTGACGATGCGGGCGCGGACGGCCTATCGGGAGTATTTCCAACTCGTTGCGGGAGACGCGCTCGCCCGGCAAAAGTACCACCGCTGGCTGGAGTCGATGCTAGACCACCAGACGCTCATTGATTCTGCAACGACGGCCGTGCGCCTCTACCCTCATGACATCGGTTTCCGTCTCGATCTCGCTCGTGCTCAAGACCGAGTTGGGCGAACGGATGAAGCGAGCAAGACGCTCGAACGCGCGCTCGGGGTGAGTCCCGACCATCCCGCAGCACTCCTGCTCGCGGGCGAATGGGCCCTGCGTGACGGCCGCGAAGACGAAGCGGTTCAGCGGTGGCGAAGTGCGCTGAAGTCTCTACCGGACCCGGGGACGCTGCCGGAACGCATCGCGGAAGTGACCGGTGACGACGCCGCGTTCAGCAGCGAATGGAGCATTTCGCTCGAGCAGGCCCGAACGATCTACGAACGAGCCGCCGAGAACCTAAGCAACGAGCATGCCATGGTCGTCGTTGCCGACGCCGCGGCCTACAAGGTCCGCCGCAACGGACTGTCCACCACTTTCCGGCAACTGGTCTACGCGATCCGCGATGCCGCAAAGGTCGGCACGACACAGAGCTATTCTTTTCCGTACTCTCCGAAACTCGAACGTCCCCACGTGCTCGAAGCACGTTTGGTTCGTCTCGACGGCACGGAGCATCCGTTGATCATTCGCGACCAAGCCATGATTTCGAACCCGGAACTGCGCATGTGGTACGACAGCCGCATCCGCAGCTTCGGCTTCCCCAAACTCGAAGACGGCGATCTGATCGAAATACGCTATCGCGTGGATGATCGGGGCCCGGCGAATCCCATAGCCGAGGGTTACTTCGGTGACCTCTGGTTCGTCGGCAGCGGGATTCCGGTGCTCAGTGCGCGCTTGACCACGGAGGCGCCGCTCTCCCTGCCGATCCGCCATCACCTAGTCAATTTCCCCGAAGGGGCCAAAGAGAGCGAAACGATTGTGGACGGCAAACGGATTCATGTCGTCGAAACGCCTCCGCTCGATGCATACGACTCCCTACCCGACTCTCCACCGCCGAGCGAGCGCCTCCCCCACGTGATCGTCGGGACGGCGACTTCCTGGGCGGAACTCGGAACGATGTACGCCGAACTCTTGAAGGATCAACTCGATCTCGATGCCGATTCCCGCCAAAAGGTCGGCCAAGTCCTACGCGGACGACAAAGCCGCAGAGATAAGATCTCGGCGCTCTACCACTGGGTGATCGAGAATACGCGCTACGTCGCGCTGGAACTGGGAATCCACGCCCTCAAGCCCTACAAGATCAGCGATGTCTTCCATCGACGCTTCGGCGACTGCAAAGACAAAGCCGGACTCTTGGTCGCCATGCTGGAAGAGGCTGGCATCGACGCGCAGATCGCACTCGTTAGAACATACGATCGCGGGTCTTTCGATACGACGGTACCGGTCTTCGAAGCCTTCGACCACGCGATCGTCTATGTGCCCGACGAAGATCTCTGGCTCGACGGAACGGTCGTACACCACGGTCTCGAAGAAATCGCTTTCGGCGACCGCGGAGGCCTCGCACTCCTCATCGACCGCAGTGGGCGAAATGAGAGCCGCCTGACGAAGATCCCCGACGCTGCACCCCGGAATGCTCGCGAC
>JALUUK010000298.1 GCA_027021395.1 Acidobacteriota bacterium | reverse complement strand
CGGCGAATTTGCTCGGCTTCGGTGCTGTTCGAGCCGATGACGCTCGACCTTCGCTCGAATCGCCCGACAAGATCCTCGATCGCTATGTGCGACGGAATGACGGAGCCTTCGCGTGGAAGGTGCGTCGCGAGGGGACGTCGGGAACGACCGCGTATGCCGAACTGATCCTCACGTCGCAGCGATGGCGCGGCATGTTGTGGAAACACCAGTTGTTCGTCATCCGTCCGGCGAACGTTTCGAACGATTGCCACCATGCGTTGCTCGTCATTGCCGGCGGATCGTGGAACGACGGTCTGGAGCAAGCACCGGCGGATGAGTCGCTATCGGGTGATGCTCGGCGCATGCTGACGCTCGCGTCGGTCCTCAAGACGCCGATCGCCGTACTGAAACAGGTCCCCCGCCAGCCGCTGTTCGGCGACAAGTACGAAGACGCGATCATCTCCTACACGTTCGCTCAATTCTTCCGAAGCAGGGAAGCCGACTGGCCGCTCTTGCTCCCGATGGTCAAGAGCGCCGTGCGGGCCATGGACGCGGTCCAAGAGTTCAGTCGAAAGAAGTGGGACCTCACGGTCGACTCGTTTACGGTGACAGGTGCTTCCAAACGCGGCTGGACGACGTGGCTCACCGGTGCCGTCGACGACCGAGCCAAGGCGATTGCGCCGATGGTCATCGACGTGCTCAACATGCGGCCGCATATGAAGCTCCAGATGAGCTCGTGGGGGCAGTATTCGGAGCAGATCCACGACTACACGGAGAAGGGCCTGCAAAACCTGCTCGAAACCCCCCAGGGTGCCATCTTGCGGAAGATCGTCGACCCGTATAGCTACCGGCGGCGGTTTACGCAGCCGAAGCTGATTCTCATCGGCACCAATGATCGGTACTGGCCGATCGACGCACTGAATCTCTACTGGAAAGACCTCGTCGGCCCGAAGTACGTCACGTACGTACCGAATCAGGGACACGGGCTCAATGACATCGCCCGAGTCACCGGCTCGATCAATGCGCTGCACCAGCACGCGGCTCGCGGTTTCAAGCTTCCCAAGCTGGAGTGGAAGATCGAAGCCGACGGCGACCATGCGACGCTCGAAATGACCTCCGACAAGGCGGCTCGCGAGGTCGTCTTATGGTCGGCCCATTCGGCGAAACGGGATTTTCGCGAAGTGCGCTGGAGGTCGGATGCGATGGAACGCCGAGGCGACGCGTATCATGCTCGAGTGGCGGTGCCGTCGGAGGGCTACACGGCGTTCTTCGGCGAAGCGGTCTACGGCGATTTGACCATCCCCTACTTCTTCTCGACCAACGTCAAGGTGCTCACTCGATCGGGCGCGGGAGCCGCTCCGTGAACGATGACCTCGAATACTCCGATGGCTCCACGACAGTAAGCCAATTGAAAGCGCTGGTGGAGTCGTTTGTGACCGAACGCGATTGGCACGTGTTCCATCGTCCGAAGAACCTGAGCATGGCGCTGGCGATCGAGGCGGCGGAGCTGATGGAACACTTCCAGTGGCTGACGCTGGAGGAGTCCGAGGCGGCTTGCGACGAGCCGGAGCAGCGGCAGGCGATCGAGGAGGAGCTCGCTGACGTTGTCTGCTACGCCGTCGCGCTGGCCAATGCGGCGAGGATCGATCTCAGTCGAGCGATCGCGCAAAAGATGAAGAAGAATGCCGTCAAGTACCCGGCTCCCCGAGCTCCGACAGCCATCGATCGAATCCCGGGAGCATCTGCTGGCGCGGGGGGTGAAGGCTGTCGATCAGTTGGCGACGATAGCGGGAAGCCAGGCTGAGCATCATCTCCAGGATCAACATGTCGGCTCGGTTGAGTACATGTCTTGCGCTGCGACTGCCGATGCCGTCGATCGTCTGTTCCAAGACGTAGAGGTGGAGAGCGAGTGCCTGCTGCGGCGAGAGTCGTACCGCGGCGAAGAGTTCCGAGAGCTCGTCCATTTCCTCCGTCAAGTGGCCGCTGCCCATGATCACCGACGATCGGAGCAGCTCGGCGTAATGGTCCACCAGCACCTCCGGTAACGCCTCGACGATCTCCTTATGACACCGATCGTCGACGCTCGAGGGGCAATCGTTCCCGCCGGCGGCGCGCGTCAACATCGCTCGCTGCTGCTGCAAGAGCCGTTGGACCTCGTCATGTTCCTGCTGGATGCGCTGTTTGCGAGCCTGCTGCAGGCGGCGGTTCTCCGACAGAAGCTCGTGGCGTTCCATGGCACGCGAGACGGTCCAGATGAGTGCTCGCGTCGTCGTCTCGTGGATGCAGAGGTAGCCGTCCGCCCCCGCCTCGTAGCAAAGCGCCGTCATGACGCGAGACGATTCTTCTCCCAGGATGATCACCGGCTGTTCATCGCCACTGCCGGCTCGGATCGCATCCATCAACTCGAGTGCATCGAGCTGGTCCGGTTCGTGGCTGACCAGCACGGCGTCGAACAGTTCCTCTCGGAGTCGGCCGAGTCCTTCGGCGATTCCCTCCGCCGGCTCCAAGACGACTTCGCTGGCACTGTCCCCGGCGAAAGCCTCTGCCAACCACGCCCCCGTTCGCGCCGGGCCGGAAATGAACAGGATCCGCATGCGCGGCGGGAGGCAGCCGCCGGTCGTTGCCGTCAGGTCATGGTGCAGTTGGGCCGTCAAGTTCATGGCTCACCTCCTTGCAACCCGGAACGTCGCCGAGGAATGACGCTGGATTCGATCGGTACCGCCGCCGAAGACCGTGCATCGCACTGCGCGAGGATCCGTTCCAGACGATCCGCTTCACG
>JALUUK010000297.1 GCA_027021395.1 Acidobacteriota bacterium | reverse complement strand
CTTGGTGGCCGTTTTTCGGGGCGTTGGGCGGGAAAAGCGTGGCGCAGAAAAACGTGGTGCTCGCGGGCCGGACAGGTGTGTCCGCATGCGGTCATTTTTGGTTAACAATCTTCGCGCCACGTTGGGTCAAATGAGGTGAGGATCGAGATTGCGGCCTTCGCGGACTCCGGCGCCCGTGAGGATGACGACGATATCCTCGACCTTGTTTTCGAGAATGCGGCGTCCTTCCCCTAGAAGCCAAGCGACGGGAAGGGCGGCGGTTGCTTCGACGCGATAGCCCTCACGCCACAAGAGACGCAACGAGCGGTCGAGCGCGAGGTCGTCGACTTCGTCGAACATGCCCACCGTTTGCTCGACGGCGGCGAGCGCTTCTCGCCGCCGAAGGGGCGAGGCGACGAAGGCCTCCGTCGCCGAGACAGGCCGCGCGGGTATGTTGGGCGGATTCGAAAAGATCTCGCCGCGGAAGGCGCGGACGAGCGGCGCGCAGCGACGAGGTTGAATGCCGATCATGCGCGGCGGAATGTCGTGGCCGTTGGCAGCGAGCGCAGCGAAACCGGCGACGAGTCCGGCGAGCAAGCCGCCGTTACCGACCGGGAGCACCACGGCTTCGGGCACCCGGCCGAGTTTCTCGACGATGTTGAACGCCGCGGTGGCCGCTCCAGCCGCGTGCAGAGGCTGAGATGCATGCGATGCCAATACGGCTCCCTCGCGTACGGCTTGCATCGCCGCGCGACGTGCGGCGGAAGGGTCCTTGACCGTTTCCACCGTCGCGCCTTGTTCTTCGAGCATCTCGAGGTAGACCTTCGGCGAGGAGTCAGGAGCGAAAACATGAAGTCGGGAGCCGGCTTCGCGTGCATAATGCGCGGTGGAAAGCGCGCCGTTTCCCGCCGAGTCCAAGACGAGGTCGTGCCAACCTGCAGCGGTCATTGCGGAGATGAGGAAAGTCGAGCCCCGATCTTTCCAAGAACCGGTCGGTTCCAAGTCGTCTCGGAGGGCATGTACGCCGTCCAAGAGTCCGGGAAGGGAAAGCACTTCGAGCGGAACCCAGCCCTCGCCGAGGGAGATGGGGCGGGTCGTCGGCGGAAGAGGCAATGCCCTCTCGTAGCGCCACGCCGACTCCGGACCTGCTTCGATTTCGATCTTGACACCGGGCGTATCGACCGGTGCGATCCGGGGTGCATGGCCATCTCGGCAAAACGGCTCATCCAGCAGGACGGGCAAGGGTGCCCCACATCCGTTGCACACGGTTTCCGGTGGTTTCAACCGACGACCCTCCTTCGGCCTTTCTCGTGTCTGCGTTGTGCGCATCATAAGTGAAATCCAACGATGCATCGAATTCGATTTGGAACTCTTTCTTGTTGTTCTTCGCAAGGGCGCCGCCGATAATCCCGTGACGAAGATCGCAAACGGAGCAGCGATGGCCGAGCAAGACGTCGGACCCTGGCGGCGCGTCAGAACCGGAGTAGCCCCGGCCGGCTGGCTGGCTGCGGATGCGGCGCTCGCCGCGCTCGTTGCTTGGCCCGTAGAAACACTGCTTCTCTTCCTTCTGTCCCCCGATGTTCCGTTCACTTTGGGGGACTTTCTTGCGGCATTGATCTCTCTCGCGCCCCAGGCCGTGGTGCTCTTCGTCTTGCTCGGCCCGGGGATCGTGCTCATCTCGATGGCTTTTGCCATTGGACGCAGCACCAAGCGCGGCTTGTCCGTGCGATATGTCTTGCGCTTCGCATCGATCGATGCCGTGCTCTTGGCGCTGGCCTCTTTGCATCAGATCCGTACGGTGGGTGCCTTGCTGCCCGAACGTGCACGCTTTGCCTTGTTGCTGATGGTCTCTTCGCTGGCGCTGGCTTCGGTCTACTTCGTTTTCTTGGCGATTCTCGACTGGCGTCGTCCCGGCTCGGTTCGAACCCCGGCGATCATCGCCGGGGGATTGGCGTTGATCACCAGCCTCGGGGTCGCAGCCGATCTCAGACGCGTGCGCGCGGTGAAGGAGGTTCCGGTCTCGCTCCCCGGCTTCGAGATGCGTACCCCGCTGGTCCTTCTTGAACTTCCCGGACTCGGACCCGGCACGCTCGATACCATCATGGAAGAGGGACATCTTCCGTCGGTGCTCGCCGTGCATCGACGGGGTACGCGTCTCTTGCTCGATGGGACCCCGCTCGGTGATCCACTGGCGTGGTACGCCACGCTGATCACGGGCCGCGATTCGCTCGCCCACGGAGTGCTCGGTCCCGTGCGATATCGACCGTGGCTGCGTCAACGTTCGTTCGGCATCTTTCCCCGAGGGCTGTTGCTCAGACCTCTACTCTTCACGCCCCTTTGGTCTCGTGTTCCGCTCGATGCCGATGCGCAGCGCGCCGTCGATCTTGCAGGTATCGCCGGGGCATTGGAGATTCCGATCGCCGTTCTAGGAGATCCACTCGAGCGCGATACGTCCTCACCGGCTCGCTGGATCGTGCATCGAGACACCTTGCGCCCGGGCGGCCCCGTTCCTTTGCCGCAAGGTGGCGAGATCTCCTGCCCGGACCCCGGCGATCTCTCCGGGCGCTACTTCGATCCGCCGGCTCGCGACCTGCCGGTGAGCGCGGGGCTTGCTCGACTCGTGCGCGACGCGGCGAGTCAGGATCGCTGCGTTCTCGAAGCGGGGAGGCATGCCCTTCGCAGCGACTATCCTATCGTTCATATGCGCCTCGACGGTCTTCGGCGTGTGCTCTACCACTTCACCGGCTGGAATCCAAAGCAGCCCGCTCGAGGTGTGACTTC
>JALUUK010000296.1 GCA_027021395.1 Acidobacteriota bacterium | reverse complement strand
TTCGAGCGCTTTGCCGGCCTGCTCGAGCGCGTCTTCGGGGCGTTCTTCCGCCAGCATCTCTTGAGCCGCCAACACGCGTCTGCGAGCTGAAACGATCTTTCCGCGCAGCGGATCGATCGCGGTCAATCGCTCCGCACTGCGAATGGCTTCAGCCCAGTGTCCGCTCTTGGAAAGAGTGCGGCCGAGTTCGACCAATGGACCCGCGCCGCCGACCGAGACGGCCGCCGCGTCCTCGTAGGCTTCGCAAGCCGCTTCCACTCGGCCCTCGGCCTCCGCGATGCGGCCGGAGAGTCGCAGGGCCGCCGAGCGACAATCGGGCGACATCTCTCGGCGTGCCAAGAGCGTGCCGAGGACTCGCGCGGCGCGATCGTTTTCTCCGTTGGAGACGAGAGTGCTTGCCAGCAGGAGGAAGAGAGTGTCGTCTTCCGGGCGGATCTCGATGGCCTTTTGCAAAACGAGCGCAGCTTGCTTCGAGTCTCCCACGGCAAGATGGGCCAGCGCGGAGGTGACCAAGCGGTTGAAGGGGCCGGAGACATAACGTCGCTGTCGCCAGTTGGCGATGCCCAGCATCGCCCACCCACCGATGAGCGAGCCTACGAGAAAGGCGACGCCGAGCAGGAGTAGCAGCGTCATGTTTCATCCCCGATGATCTCGGCTCTCGTCGCGGCGGGCGAGCCGTCGGGTGCCGGCTCTTGAATGGCGGCATGCCGTAGATCTTTCAACTCGGCTTCCATGTTCCTTAGGCGAGTTTGAAGTCTGCGTTTTTCGATGCGCATCGCCAAGCCGTCGATGACCCAGAGCAGAGACGAAAACAAAACGCCCGTTCCCGCGGATCCGAAGATCACCCAGGCGAGCGGGACCTGATCGAGATTGCGCAAGAAGAGATGCAACGATACGAGTTCGCCCGAATTGGCCAGTGAAACGAGAAAAAGAGCCACGGAAAAAAGGGCGATCAGAACGACGGTGGCGGCTTTCATGAGGATTCCTCCCGAGCGGCGATGATCATGTCGATGGTTTCTCGGACGGCGCCTTCGCCGCCCTTGGCCGTCGTGGTCCACGAAGCGATGCGGCGCACGGCCGGGTGGGCGTCGCCGACGGCGACGGAAAGGCCCACGGCGTGCATGGCGGGAATGTCGATGACATCGTCGCCGATGAAGCAGACTTCCTCGGGGCGGAGCTTGCGTCGCGCCAGCAGGTCTTCGATCACCGGAGCTTTTTCCTGCACGCCGAGGTGAATCTCATCGAAATCCAGCTCTTCCGCGCGCCGCCGGACTTCGGGGATGTCGCGACCGGAGATCAATCCGATGAGCATGCCCGCGCGCTGAGCTAGGCGAATGCCGAGTCCGTCGCGCACATGGAAACGCACGGCAACTTGGTTCTCGGCGAAGTAGTAGAGGCCGCCGTCGGTGAGAACGCCGTCGACATCGACGATGATCGCACGGATCGATGCCGCTCGATCCGTCCATTCGCTCTTGCTCATGCCGTCGCTTTCATGCTTCGTTCGTATGCCTCATCAGAAGAGGTGCGTGCCCCAAAGGTCGTGAATCTGCAGCACGCCTTCGAGCCTTCGTTCCGCATCGATGACGGGGATCATCGTGATCTTGCGGTCTTCCATCATTCTCAGGGCTTCGGATGCAAGGATGTCGCCGGTGGTCGTCGCCGGGTTCGATGTCATCGCATCGCGAGCCTTGCGTTTCATCGGTTCCGGAACACGTTCGAGCAGCCGTCGCAAATCGCCGTCGGTGATGATCCCGACGAGGCGTTCTTCTTCGTCGACGACGACGGCGCATCCAAGACGCTTGCGGCTCATTTCGATCAGCACGTCTCCGAGCGCCGTATCGGGAGCGACCATGGGCCGCGCATCTCCGGCATGCATCATCTGTTTGACGCGGGCGAGCTTCTTGCCGAGTCGGCCGCCGGGGTGGAGCCGGGCGAAATCTTCTTCGTCGAAGCCGCGAAGCTGCATCAAAGTGGCGGCGAGTGCGTCGCCGATCGCCATGGCGGCCGTCGTGCTGGCCATCGGCGCCAGCTCGAAGGGGCTTCCTTCTTCAGTGACTCCCGTTTCCAGAACGATGTCGGCTTCCCGGCCCAGCGTCGAATGCGCCGAACCGGTCAGCGTGATGATCTGCGATCCGAGGCGACGAATGGTCTCGAGCAGGGTCAGGATCTCGACCGTCTCGCCGCCGTGAGAAAGCGCAAGCACGACGTCGCCTTCGACCAACATGCCGAGATCGCCGTGAATCGCTTCCGCCGGATGCATGTAGAGCGCGGGGGTGCCGGTCGAAGCGAGCGTGGCGGCGATCTTTCGAGCGACCAAGCCGCTCTTGCCCATGCCGGTGACGATCACTCGTCCCGGGGCGTCGCGAATGGCGGTCACTGCGCTTTCGAAGGGAGCGCCGATGCGCTCGGCGAGCGCGTCGATGGCCCGAGCTTCGGCCTCGAGAACCTTCCTGGCGATCTCGAGATTCAAGGCATCACCCCGACGGGATGGCGTTGCGCGACGGCGTGCATTTCCAGCAACGGACGAACGGTGTCTTCGAAGCGGTCGAGCGCTAGCGCATTCGCGCCATCGGAAAGAGCCTTGGCCGGATCTTCATGCACTTCGAAGAAGATGCCGTCGATGCCGGCCGCGACAGCGGCGCGGGCGAGGACCGGTATGAATTCCGGATCGCCCCCCGATGTCTTGCCGAGGCCCCCCGGCCTCTGCACGGAATGCGTTGCGTCGAAGACCACGGGCCGACCGGCAGCGCGCATCACGGGA
>JALUUK010000295.1 GCA_027021395.1 Acidobacteriota bacterium | reverse complement strand
AGCAAGGAGCGATCTGGATTGTGTGGGAAGATTCCGCCTCGCAACTCGGATGGTCCGAGTTGCTCGAAGACGGCACTTGGTCCGCCCCTCGCTACGAACCCGTCGCGGATCCCTCGGAAGAAGATGCTGCGCGTTTTCGAATCAAGACACGGGCCATCGACTAAACAGCCGCCGCGCGCAGGCTGCTCACGCACATGGCCGGCACAGACCCGGAACGAGGGCGAGAAAGTCGACGATCTCCGGCATCCTCGGAGCGCGGGTGTATCGGCCGTGGGTTCCGGAGCGGTCCCTACTTTTTGAGAACTCTTGATGGATGAGCCGGCGCCCCCAAAAGATGGGGGCGCCGGCCGAGAGGGGAGAACGAACTGGAGCCGGCGAGCCGGGTGCTGGAGGTGAAGGAAATCCCGCTGTCGGCTCCTTCCGATCGGCTCACGCCTTTCGGTGGGGCGTGGGCTTCGAGCGGCGCTTTCGAGCGGGGCCTTCGCGCGGGATAGTGGCGGCGCGATCAACGCGCTGCGTCACGAACCGGCTCCTTGATGAAAAAGGTACCAGAGTGCCGGAAAGGGCGGGCTAGGCGGGATGCGTTGCTGCGGTACCGCCACCGCATGGCCGCCGAAAGCCTCGTCCGCGGGCCGAGTCGCGGTGCTGTAGAATCCCCGCTTCTCGAGAGCTTCTTCATGAGCAACTTCGTTCGGAAAGGTGACGCGCCGGGACTCCTGCGGATGGCCATGCCGCTGGTGATCTCCTTTTGGATGCGCGCGGCCTTCTCGTTGGTCGATACCATCTATGCGGCGACCATCGGCGATGAGGCCGTGGCGGCCATCGGCTTGACCTTTCCCTTCGAGTTCTTGTTGATCGCGCTTTGGGTCGGGCTTTCGACCGGGTTGACCTCATCACTGTCCCGTGCGATGGGGGCACGCCAGGGCGAATGCATCGCCGCCTACAAGAAGGCCGCCCTGAGATTGGTGATGGTGACCTCGCCCTTGATCGGGGCGATCGGTGTCGGGATTTGGTTCGTCGCACCGCATTTGGATCTCGAGCCGGGCGTCGCTCGTGCCTTCCGCATCTACGGCACGGTGATGCTGGTCGGCTCCGCGGCGACGTCGTTTTGGTCGGTGATTCCCGACTCGATCATCAAGGCGCATCAGGATACGCGGACGACGATGTGGGCGGGCATTCTTTCGAACGTGATCAATGTCGTCCTGAATACGATTTTTCTTTTCGTTTTCGAGTGGGGAGTCTTCGGCATAGCGCTTTCGACCGTGATCGGTCGTCTCGGCGGCTTGCTCTTGGCGATGAGGCGGGCGTCGGAACATGAAAGACGTCGCGTCGCCGAAGACGGCGACGGCCTGCCGGGTTGCGACCGGCATCCTTACCACGCCATTCTCACCTTGGCCGTTCCCTCCGGTTTGGTTTTTTCCCTGATGGCCGTCGAAACGGGATTGATCAATCAACTGCTGACCACGCTCGATCATCCGACCGAGGCGCTAGCGGCCTACTCCATCTACTTCCGCGTCGTGCTCTTCATGCTCAACCCGGTGATCGCCGCCGGTGTCGCCATGCTGCCCTTCGCCGCGCGCCGTCTCGGTGCCGGAGACGAGATGGGAGTGCGTCAAGGATTGAGGCAGGCCGGCATCATGACCTTCGTCTTTACCGTGTTCCTGGTCTTGCCGGTGAGCTGGCTCGGAGCGCCTTTTGCCGCCGCGGCATTGACCGAATCGCTGATCGCCGAGCGATTCAGCATCTTCGCGCTGCGCCTCGTTCCCATCGCGGTGCTGGTCACCGCTCCGGCGATGCTCGTCCGGCCGGTCTTCGAGGCCATGGGGCGAGGGCGACCCGGTTTGCTCATGGCGCTCTTGCGCCACGTTCTTTTGGCGCTGCCTGCCGCCTGGCTCGGTGTTTTCTTGGCCAAGGGGGCGGGATTCGCCGAACTCAACGGCCTGCTGATCGGTTTGCTGGCGGCGACGACTCTGGTTTCCCTGGTCTTCGCCGGCTGGCTGCGCGTAGAGCTGGCAAGGCCTTGGCGGCAAGAGCCGTAGCGTGAGATTCTAGCGCCCGGATCAGCCGCCATCCGGGCGTGGACCGGAGGCGGTCTCCGAGGAGAGAGTCATGAACGTGCCACCTTGGGAGAAGGCCTACGCCTCGATCGAGCCGTCTTTCACCTACTGGGAAAAGACCAAAGACGTCGTCGATCAGTTTCTCGATCTCGCTTTGAACTATCGTCAATCCGGCCATCCCGGAGGGTCCCGTTCGAAGGTTCACGCCTTCGTCGGGCTGACGCTTTCCGGGGCGATGCGCTGGGATATTCGTCGGCCGGACAAACCCCTCAACGATCGCTTCGTCCTGATCGCCGGTCACACGGTGCCGCTGATCTACTGCACCTTGGCGACCTACAACGAGGCTTTGCGTTTGCGATACGAAGAGACGGGCGACGAACGCTACCTCGTCAAACATGGGTCGCGATGGCAGTTGACCTGGGAGGACCTGCTGGGCTTTCGCCGTCGAGGCGGCTTGGCCGGCCATGCCGAATGCGAAGGCAAGACTTTGTTCCTCAAGGCGAATACCGGCCCTTCGGGGCACGGCTTCCCCGTGGCGGTGGGGATGGCCATGGCTCTCGCGCGCGCGGGGGCCGGCGACGTGCGCGTCTTCGCCGTCGAAGGGGAAGGCGGATACACGGCCGGTGCCGCGCACGAGTCGATCAATTCGGCTTGGGGCCTCGGTCTCGACAACCTCTACCTACTGCTCGACTGGAACGACCACGGA
>JALUUK010000294.1 GCA_027021395.1 Acidobacteriota bacterium | reverse complement strand
CCGCTGAGGGTCGCGTGGCACGCGGCCTACGACAACCTCGTTCTCCACTCTGCGTTCGAACACCACGCGACCGCGAAACACATTCGGGACGAGTTTGCGGTGTTGGACGGAGCCATGTTCCCACCGTTCCTGCCCGGCATCGAGAATGGTCCGCCGTTCATCTTCGCCGACACTCTCGGCTTCCATACCGTCGGAATGGTACCCGCGACCGACAAAGAGCCGAAAGCGACGGTCGCCCTCCTGGCGCGTGCTCTTGACCAAACGAACCTCGCTGATACCGTTCCAAGCATCGGGAACCAGAGCGCGACGGTCCTGGGTAATGAAATCCTCAAGTATCTTGAGTGTCACGACGTCGGCCGGCTGATCACCCTCCATGCCCTCCGCCCCGGCGACGGCATGACCGTCGCACGGGCGCTCGGTCGCGTACACCAGCACTACGAACAAGCAGCAACCTCCGAGGGCGACGAAACGGCTGAGGAAACGCCGCGACAGCCCCCCGCTTTCAATCTCGAGCTCTACCCCTCACGCCAACAGCAGGGCGTCGCCGGGCGCTACATCGCCGCAATTCGCGAACGGCGCCGCGCAGGCTCACCCGGCATACCGGCCGAAGACCGGTGGTTACTTGAGTCCGCCACACTCCCGGGTGGCGTCCGCTTACCATACCTGCGCTGGGCCCGTAAAGACGCTGAGGAGCCGGCGGCGCCGGCCCATCTGGCAATCGCGTTCGACACATTCGAGTCCTCAGTCGCAGTCGAGGACCAAGCAGTCCCGGGCTCGCCCTCCCTGCTCTACGCTTACGGCCTGCTGTCGTTTTTTCAGAGGAGATACCTGCCCAAACCTTCTCCCTCGTGGATCGGTTGGGTGAACTGTTCAGCAGAGGGTGAAAAACATCCTTCCGAGCGGGGTCATACAGATCGCCTGCACCGCCTCCATGCTGCCGTCCTTGGCTGTGTCGCTCGCAGCTTAGGCCGGCCGGACGGGCAGCCTGTTCTGAAAACCGTCATTTCTCCCGAGAAAGAGCACAACCTGAGAACCCTTCATAGGCGTTGCGATTGGGTGATTACCTTGGATCGAAGCGCCGGTATCGAGTACTTCGACTCCCCGCAGGACGATCCTGAGGTTTATGACGCCTACGTGATTGACTGCGTGCCGGAACGTGAAGATCTCGGCTGCTTGCAGCTCATCACGTCCACCGGCAGTATCGACGAAGTCCGCCTCCTCCTTGACAAAGCGCTTGACCAAATGGGGCTCAGCCGCTCGAGACGCAACGCGGAATTCCTGATGCGGCAGCTCAAGGCGCTCAGCGGACGCCTCGCCATCCGATTGACCGGTCAGAACACCGCTGTTTGCGAACTCGTCGCCCTGGCTATGAGCCGCGCCAATTGTGAACATGCCCCATCCGATGACCGCTGTTGGACGGCGCTTCACGATGGTTTCTTCGTCCCGGTCGATGATGTTCGCGATCTCTTGCCGCCCGTGGCCGATCACCGCTCATCCTCTCCTTCCAGCCTCCACCCGTCCCCCAGGCCCGACCTGATTTTCGTTACGACAGGCCAGAGGGGTGGTCTGGTCTTGCGTTTCATCGAGGTCAAGTACCGTCGTCACTTGCGTGACGCCCGTAGCTCGGAGCTGCTCCGCTCTATTCATGAACAAGTGGCCGCACTGCGCTCGAAATGGGACCAGTACTACTCCGACAAGAAGGTTTGCCCCGGGTTCATAGCCGTTCGGCGCGCCAAACTCGCCCGTGTGCTCCACTTCTATCTCGACAAAGCCCACCGTCACGGACTGCCGAACGATCGTCACCGGGCCCTCAAGAGTGAGATCAACAGACTCGTTGAAAAGGGTACGCGATATACCTTCGCACCGTCTTCCGGGCAAGATCGTGGTTGGGTGTTCTGTCCCGAGTGCGCAGCGTCTCAACCCCTGGAAATCTCCCCGAGCCCGTCCGACATCCCTATCTTCTTGTTCGGTCCGGCGCTGCTTCCCGACTCTCACCCCACGCCCACGATCCGGCCATCGTCCGAACTGATTCGTCCTTCCCCAAGACAAAGTGAAGCTGCTCCGCCTCCCGCTACTGTGTCCACCCCTGATCCCTCGAAATCCGACGACAACGACGACCATCGATCGGGGCCCGGCGATGCAGCGACGAGCACGCTGGCAATCTGTCTCGGCACGGACCAATTCACCGGAGCTGACGTGAATTGGGACGTCACCACTCGGGGAAACCCACACCTGCTGGTCGCCGGCCTACCCGGCATGGGTAAGACTACCTGCCTGCTGAACATCTGCAAACACATGGTCGCTGCGGACGTCCTCCCGATAATCTTCTCATATCACCAGGACATCGATGACCGTTTGCAGCACTCTGTGGAGAAGATCCGCTTCGCCGATTTCCAGGGCCTCGGATTCAACCCGCTACGGGTCATCGACCGCACCTCTCCTTTCGGATACCTCGACGTCGCCGGCGCCCTGCGTGATATCTTTGCCGCCATTTTTCCCGAAATAGGCGACATCCAGGCGGAACGCATACGTAAGGCAATCAAAGAGAGTTTCCTCGAGATCGGCTGGGGCGATCCGGGGACTGATCTGGCTGGGTTGGCCGAGCCGCCCTTCCGCCGCTTTCTCGAGATCCTCCGATCAGAACAGAAGCCCGACCGCGGGCTCCGTGCACTCCTCAGTCGTCTCGAAGAGCTTGCCGATTACGGATTCTTCGACACTGGCGGAGGACAACCTAGCATTTGGGAATCGGACGCGCCCGTCATCATCC
>JALUUK010000293.1 GCA_027021395.1 Acidobacteriota bacterium | reverse complement strand
ATAGCGAGGAACGAAGTCCTCACGAGGAATATCTTCGATGCGCACCTTCGGAAAGTTCATAGGACCATTGAGCCCGGAAAAAGCTCAGAGTGCGAGCACGAGCGTCCCGGAATCGCAAGGGGTGCCGGCCGTTGAGCTTGGTGGCCGTTTTTCGGGGCGTTGGGCGGGAAAAGCGTGGCGCAGAAAAACGTGGTGCTCGCGGGCCGGACAGGTGTGTCCGCATGCGGTCATTTTTGGTTAACAATCTTCGCGCCACGTTGGAAGTGATCAACTCCACTCGGGTTCGAGACCGCGACGGCGAGTGACGAAGGTACGTGGCTCGAGCCGCCGGCCGTTTGGAAAGCGCCGTGCCTCTCTCCGGCTGCTCCAAAGCAGGACGGGCCCCACCAAGTTGTTCACTATCCGAGTCACTCCCCCCATTTCCCGCTCGATTTCCTTGCGCAGTACCCGGATTCGCTCACTGACTTGCTGATTCGATCGCCGCAGGTACTTCTCCATCGCCCAGAGTGCCGCCCCGTAGCCGACGCGCAGTTGCGCGGCCTCGGTGGCGATTCGCGCGCGAACTCGTGGATCGAGGTCATCGCGATAGCGACGCCACCCCTCTAGCGTCGTCCGCATCAGCCGATAGAGGCTCGGACCGTTCCGATCGAAATCGAGCCGAAAAGCCCAATCGAGAATCGACTTCGACTCGTCTCGCTCGATGGCCGCGTGTCGAAAATTGAAGCGGTCTTGGCCATGGATATCGGCAAGATCGACGTCGGGCAGTAGCCTTCCGTCTTGCTCCATTCGCTTATGAAGTCGTGTCCCCGGCATCGGTGTATACAGCATGAACTGATGAAAGTCGGCTTCATGTGCAACCGCGCATTCGATCTCTTCAGTGATGTTTTCGGGAGTGTGGTGGTCGAGCCCCACGATGGTCGACCCGAGCACGCGAATGCCGTGTTTCCTGAGTTCCTGCGTCATTGCCAGAGTGTCCGATCCCTTCAACTTTTCGTATCCGGAGCGCGCAGACTCTAGGCCAAGCCATATCCAAGAAATTCCCAGTTCGACGAGCTGCCGCGTGTCATACTTGGAAACGGCATTGGCCGACGAGAAAACGTAGAACGACCAGGCCTTCCCTTGTTCCTTCATGTACTCGAGCAATTCGAGCGCACGCTTCTTATACAGCAAGAAGTTCTCATCCATGATGAAAAAGCAGGAAACCTTCAACTTCCTCTCTACGTCGCAAATGGCATCGAAAAGATCCTTGCCATTGTTGAAGAAATTGATGAATTTCCCTTTGCCGCCGAAAAACTCGGAAGTGGTGCAGAAGTCGCAGCCCATGGGGCAGCCCACGGATGGAATGATCGTCGCAGCCCGATTTCCCCCTCCGGCAGGCGCTCGAAATCCCATGATCCGAAAGCCGAATGACGATGGAATCGCCGGATGGCGGATCTTGCGATCGAGCGGCTCTCCGAGATACTCGCGAAACCAAGCAATACCCTCCCCGCGCACGATATGGTCGGCATCGAGAATCTTCTCTATCCCGGGAATGGCGGCGACATGCCCGCCGACTACGATCTGCGAATGCGGGGAATGCTCTCGGACGAGGCGGCACATCTCGCGGACCTTCCCGACATTGACGATGATCCCGGAGATACCGACGATATCGTAGTCTCGTTTCTTGAGTTCGCGGATGAAGCGAGCGCGCGTTGGGAAATCGAGCAGAGTCGAGGGCGCCGCGATATTCTCCTGGATCAAGATCAAACCCCAGGATCGATGAAACATGCGCAGAGAA
The DNA here is from genome assembly GCA_027021395.1 of Acidobacteriota bacterium. GTDB lineage: Bacteria > Acidobacteriota > Polarisedimenticolia > J045 > J045 > JALUUK01. Next base: position 10,648 of record JALUUK010000293.1, on the reverse strand, counting down.
AACGGCCCCTGCTCGCGGGTGACTTGGTTTTGATACAGCTCCATCGGGTTGATGGCACGGCTGCCATACTCGTCGTCCTGGGCGAATGGACCGAAAACCGAAGTCAATAGCACTCGCGCGTGGATGCCCTTGGGATGCTTGCTCTTCGTCACGTCGAAACTCCGTCTTGGCCTGGAACGGCTTGGCATAAGGAAAAGGCGCCGCAGTCTAGGCGGTATGCTTCTTCGCGCATATGACGAGGATCATATCCAGAGAGACGCAGGACGGCGGCCACGACGCAGGCTGAGCCTATCTCTATTGTTCCTCACAAGTTGACGAGATCGTTCAATCCTGCAGGAGATGGCCTTGGAGGCTCGATATTCAATCGAAGATGGAATCTTCGATTTCGACACCAAGCGGACAGTGATCCGAACCGTGAACTCCGGGAAGGATGAAAGCTCGTCGTACGAAACGCATCGCCCCGGAAGAGGCCAGCACATAGTCGATACGCCAACCGACGTTGCGCTCGCGCGCCCCTTGGCGCTGACTCCACCACGTATAGTGACCTGGTCCGGAATTGTAGTGACGAAAGGTATCGACCCAACCCGCATCGAACCATCGATCCATTTCGGCGCGTTCTTCCGGCAAGAAACCGCTGATCTTCTCGTTTTGCTTCGGTCGCGCCAGATCGATCGGGCGATGAGCCGTGTTGAAATCTCCGATCACCAAAACGCGGCGGCCCGCCCGTCGTTCCTCGTCCAGACGGTCGAAGAGCGCACGGTAGAAGTCGAGCTTGTACGGAACTCGAGAGTTGTCGCGGTCTTTGCCGTTGCCGTTGGGGAAATAGCCGTTGGCAATGACGAGTCGACCGAAACGAGCAATCTGAAGGCGGCCTTCCACATCGAAACGGGACTCTCCGAGCGACGTTTCGAGTGCATCCGGAGGCCTGCGTGAGTAGAGTCCAACACCGCTGTACCCCTTCCGTTCTGCCGGGAAGAAGTCGCTTACCCACCCCTTCGGAGAGACGACCTCCGGATCGAGTTGCTCGCGCAACGCCCGAACCTCTTGAACTCCGAGAATATCCGGCTGCGCTTCATGAAACCAAGCGAGAAAACCCTTCCGGGTTGCTGCGCGCAATCCGTTGACGTTCCAGGACAAGATCGTCTTCATTCAGTGGCGCCAACCATGCTTGGCTTCCAGCTCTTTCAGCCAACGCGCTGTCGATGGATGAATCGTGTCCCCACCTTCCTTCTCGAAGAAGAACGCCTTGCGCTCGACTTCCGTCTTGCCGATCTGATTCATCGTTTTCGCCTCGTAGAGACGCCCATTGATCATGGTGTAGAGCACATACTCGCTTCTTCTCAAGTCTTCCAAGGGGTTGCCGTCGATGACGAAGAGATCCGCAAGCTTCCCCTTCTCGATCGAACCAAGCTCGTGGTCCAAGCCCACATACCATGCGCCCTGAATCGTCGCATTTCGCAGAGCTTCCCAAGGCGTGAATCCACCCTGCTCCATCATCCACATCTCCCAATGCGCGGCGAGACCTTCGCGCTGCCCGTGCGCGCCGATCTGTACCGACACTCCTCGGTCGCTCAATTCCTTGGAGAACTCGGCGACTCGAATGTGATTGTAGTGGGAGTCCGGCGCCTTGCTTCGGCGAATGGAGCGCGGCTCGATCATGAAACGCGGCGAATAGCGCATGAGCCTTTCGTTACGCCAAACATCCGTACGATCGTACCAATAGTTCTCTCCGGAAAGTCCGCCATAGGCAACGACGTAGGTCGGCGTGTAGGCTGTTTCGCTCTGCGACCAGAACTGAAGCACGTCTTCGTAGGCCCGCATCAGCGGAATCGAATGCTCGATCCCCGTATGCCCGTCGACGATCTCGGTCATGTTGTGCTGGAATTTCGCTCCGCCTTCGGGGACGACCATGATTCCCAACTCGCGTCCCGCGGCGATGACCTGTTGTCGCTGATCCCGCCGGGGCTGTTGATAGCTCTTGACCGAAATCGCACCCACATCTTTCAACCGGCGGACATGGAAGAGCGCGTCTTCATAGCTGTTGATTTCCGCACGATAGGCGGGAGCATTGGCACCGTAGAGTATCGTCCCTGTAGAGAAAATCCTCGGGCCGACGATCATTCCCGCGCGCTGCATTTCGGCGGCGGCAAAAATGCTGCTCGTATCGTTCGACGGGTCGTGGATCGTCGTCACACCGAAAGCCAGATTCGAGTATTGCATCCAGTTCTGCTGCGGAATGATCTCGGACCGGCTCATCCCACCGTGAGCGTGTACGTCGACCAAACCCGGCACGATGGTTTTGCCCGTCACGTCCAAGACGAAGGCATCTTGGGGTACCTTGACGCGAGAGCGTGGCCCAACCTTCGTGATGCGATTCCCTTCTACGAGTACGACACCGTCTTCGATGACTTCTTGCTTTCTCTTGGCCTTCCACAAACCGGCATCTCGCATGGTGACGATGCGCGCACCCACGAGCGCGATGCTCTGTTGCGGCCGGTCGGCATCGACATCGAATCCGACATCGACACCTTCTTCGACAGGCTCCGGAAGTTCCTCCGGTGCGCCCTCGAGAAAAGCGAACGCATCGCGAAGATCTCGTTCATACAGGGTCGCGCCGTGCGTCCATCGCAGAGCATCGCTCTTTGCAGACCAAGTCAAGAACTCTCCTGATCGCTTTGAAACCTGCTTCACCGGCAACGACTTCATCGAAGCGGAAACATCGACCGACTTCCCGGTCGCCGGGAATGGAGCGACGAAAGCATTGTATTTCTCGGTAAATGCGACCCAGCGCCCGTCCGGAGATACTGCGTACTCCGTTACCGATGAACCCTTGAGATGCTTGCGCACCTCCTTGCCTTCGAGGTCCACGCTCTCTAGCGCCAACTTCGTGGTATCGACGGTCTTGGAATAGTAGATACGATCGCCTTCCGGATTGAAATGCGGACCGAACCCGGTGTTCGAAATCCGCTTCGGAGTGCCGGTTCCATCGGCGGTGGTGACATAGATACCGGGTTCTTGCGACCAAATCGGCGAGAGAAGATACCCTCCCGCAATCTTGCGATAGGTCACGAGGGAGGCATCTTTCGAAAATTTCGCTTCGATATAGTGGCCGGGCTGAGGAGTGATCCGTGTCTCCCGTCCGGAGTTCAAATCGAGCACGCGCACCGAACCGAGATCGTCATCATTCCAAGTCACGAACACGACTTTTCGCCCGTCGAGCGAAAAACTCGGATAGTACTCATAGCGATTGGAAGCCTTCGTCAACCTTCGGTGGGCGCCGCTCTGCTGATCCCGGATGTAGATATGGCCGAGTGCTTGAAATAGAACGCTCTTCCGGTCGGGAGAATATTGAGCCCAACGCACCATCTTGGTGTGAAAGCGGTCGGGAGAAACATCCACTTTGAATCGCAGGGCCTTTTGAATCTTCTTCTTGACCTTGACCCGCACGGGAATATGGCTCACCTCCCGCGTTTCGAGATCCACCTTGTGGAAGGTACCGCCGGCCCAGAATACGAGCCCGGTATCACCGGGTAGCCAAGCGATGTTGGTTGCATTTCCTTGGCTGCCGTTCGTTTCTTGGAGGTCCCGATCGAGTCCGTCGTATAGCGCCCATTCCTTGCCGCTTTCGAGGTCCTTGATATAGATCGCCGAATTTAGAGGCGGAATCCTCTTGATGAAAGCTAGGTACTTGCCGTTACGCGACGGCGTCGGGCGCACGGCGCCCCCCGGTCCATCGACGACCACCTCGATCTTGCCTGTGCTCCTCTCGATCCTCTTGATGACGAAGATCTGTCCGGTAGCATCCTTGTTGTAGGCCCATCGAGATCCGGCCGTCGTATCCTGGCTATAGTAGATATGGCGATCGTCATGAGAGAAAGTGGGTTCCGCGATGTTCTTCTGACTCTGAGGTCCGTGAGAGCGCTCGATGACCTGGAGCCCGTTGCCGCCGCTGCGATGAAAGAGCCAGATCTCACCCCCGGGGATGCTCCGAGTTCCCGTGAACCCCTTCATTCCGACGAGATACTCTCCGTCGTGGCTCCAACTTGGGGTGTGCACCAGGTTCTCTTTTTCACTCGATACCGCCACCGGATCACTTCCATCCGCGTTCATGACCCATATGTTGTCGCCGCCGCTGCGGTCGCTGATGAATGCGATGCGTTTTCCATCCGGAGAAAAGCGTGGTTGAAAGTTCCACTCGATACCGTCGGTAAGCGCTTCGGCGTCCCCCCCGCGAATCGACACGCGATAGATATCTCCGAGCATATCGAAAATGATGGTTTCCCCGTCGGGACTGACATCCACTTCCGACCAAGTCGTCTGACGTGTGTCGATGCTGATTTCCTCCCACTCGCCGGGAGGCTCGCTGACGCTCCACTTCTCCTCTTCCTTCGCCGCGCTCTCGACTTTCGGATCGCTCCCCTCTTCGGCAAGCCCTCCCGGCAGCATCGCCGAAGACATCAAGAAAACGGCCAAGTGAAAGATCCCGACTTTACTTTTTTTACACAACTTCGCTCGCATCACCACACACTCCTCATGTCGGCACGCCGAATGAAAACAGACCGCTCATTCTACGCGCCTCCCCCGCTCTGCGAAAACTCTTCCGCAAAAGTCCTCGCCTCTTACCGACACACAGTGCAAAAGGTGCGATAAGTCTTAGAGGAGGGAGCGGTAGAGGGATTCGGTGCTATCAAGCATCGATTCGAGGGAATAGATCGACTCCGCGCGATGAGAAGCGCGAGCGGCGAATTCGTTGCGGGCGTTGCGATCGTCGAGCATACGTTCGATGGCTTCAGCGAGCGCGGCAGAATCATCGGGGGGGACGAGATGGCCCGCCTTGCCGTGCTCTAGATTCTCGGAGTTGCCGCCGACCGAAGTCGCGATGATGGGAAGGCCGGCAGCCATCGCTTCGAGCAGCGCATTGCTCATTCCTTCCGACAAGGATGGCATGACGAAGAGGTCGAGCGCAGCCAACAAGTCCGGCACCTCTTCGACCGACCCGGGCAGCAGCGCCCGCTCTTGCATTCCGGCATCGGAGATCATGCGTTCGATCTCATCTCCGTAGCCTCTCGTGCGCGTGCCTGCGAAGACCACTCGCAGATCGAGGCGCTCGCGCATCATCGGCAGGATCGCCTGCGCAAAGACCTGCTGGCCTTTGACGGGCTTGAGCGTGCCGATCGATCCAACGAGAATTTCATCGTCACGAATTCCTAGGCGCTCGCGCATGGCGTACCGGTCTCCACTCCGAAAGCGCGCGATGGAAACACCGTTGGGGATGACGATCACTTTTTCCGCGCGGATTTTTTCGTTCTCGATGGTAAAGCGAGCGACAGCCTCGGAATTCGCCACGACCTTGTTTGCGAAGCGATTCGTCCATGAGTAAGCGCGCAAATGGTGAGGCCTGTTCGCCTTGATCGCACGACGAGTCGTGATGACGGCGCGCGGCCGACCGAGACGAGTCGCAAGCATGCCGTAGACATCGGCATCGAAGAGAAACGTATGCACGATATCGATTTTCTCGCGCCGAACGATACCGACGAGGCTCAAGAGCTTGCGAAGTTCCACCGGTCGCCTGATGGGACCGGCGATCCCGAGTTCGCTGACGCGGATACCACCCGCTCGCAATCCGTCTGCCCACTTCCCGCCCGAAGTCAAGACTACGACATGCGGATCGACCACGCGTCGATCGGCGAAACTCCGAGCGAGCGTCATCACTGCGAGTTCGGTGCCCCCGGGACCAAGGCTCCCGGTGAGAAGAATGGAACGAATCGGCTCGCGCCCCGGAGCCATCAACCCTGGACCCCTGCCTCCTCGGCATCGTGATTGATCTTCGAGACCACAAAGCGCCGCTTGCCCGAGGCTAGGCGCGGGATCTCAGCGACTTCTTCGAGGTCGAAACGCGTGCCGGCACCGAGTTGCTCGCGCAATGTACTAGCGATCTTGTCCTTCTGCGACGGGTCGTATCCGATGCCCGGAACGATTCGGATCGTCAAGTGGTCCGACGCATCCTGAATCACCTGGAACTGGTCGACCGCACGATTGAACGGGCGGAAGATCAGAGTAAAGAACGTCCCACCGAAAGCCCGCCCCTCCGGAGTCACGATCACATCGAGCACGCGCCCATCGATGGACTTGAAACGCGTCAATGGAAAGGGCTCGGCGCCCGAACGTCGCTCGACGACGGCCGAATCGAGAATGCGGTAGCGAATCATCGGCATCGTTCGATTGTCGAGATCGGTGATGATCAATTCTCTTGCCTTTTCTTGACCCTCATCGTCCTGCCCGCCGCCTGGGGCGGTCTCTACCAACATCCGCATGTCCATGGCGTAGAGCCCGTCGCCCTCCGGTCCTTCGGCGGCGATCATGCCGAACTCACGCGACGCATAGCGATTTCTGACCTTGGCTCCGAAGAGGTCCTCGAGTTCCTCTCGGACCGGTGGATAGAGGGCCTCGGCAGAACAGAAAATCACCTCGGCGCCTATCCTGCGGCATTTCGCCTTCCCGAAGGATCTCGCCATATGCAACAGAATGGACGGATACGCGATGATCGCCCGCGGGCGGAAAGTTGCGAGCTTCTCGGCATAGGACTGCAGTTCGCTCTCGCCGACTCCATAAACCGAAAGAAAGAGGCGATTCGCTAATTTGTCATAGACTTCGGATGCTCGCGAGGGCTTCTGCTCGAGCGAGGCACCCCACAGAGTCACCAGCCGTGTCCCGGGAACGACTCCCTCCCAAGCGTCTGCCAGTCGCCCCGCTGCGCGGCGCCGGTCGTGAGTCTCTCCATCCAGCAAGAACCAGATATTCTTCCCGGTCGAGCCACCGGTCGACTTGAGAGTCTTGCGGCCGGGAGGGGGTTTTTTCGAATGAAGATTCTCACCTTCGCTGTTGATGATGTCCTTCGTCAGCGGCGGCAAGAGTCGCACGTGATCGAGCGATTGAAAATCACCGGGTACCGCACCAAGGTCATCGAGCGTCTTTCGCCAGTAGGGCACCGTTTCGTAGGCATGCGACAAGAGGGAGCGAAAGCGGGCGAACTGCCACTGCCGCATCTCCTCGGCACTCCACCCGAGCATCGCGCGATACTCGACTTCATAGCGAGGATAAGAACGACCGGTTTTCCATGCGATCGCTCGATCCATCCATGTCACCAGAGGTAACCACATCTCAGCCGGCTGCTCCGCTTCCGTGAGGATCTTGTCCCGAAGGCGGCACGAACCGCCGGTAGAGCCATACGGCTTTGATCGGGATCTCCATATATACGATGCCGCGATTCCGCTCGAGCTTCACGGCGAAAGAAAAAACCCAAGGAGCAACCTTCAGGACGCCGCGAAAATAGGAACTACCCGAAATGCGTCCGATTCTCTCCGGTCGGGTCCCGAGATGGTTGCGCGGTTGCTTCATGCGCGAAGGCAAGGTTGCAGCGAGAATGCCGGCCTCCTTGCAAAGATCGAACGCTTCCGGGCAAACACCGCCGTTGGGCCAGCACATGAAGGGAGCTTCCTTGCCGGTGATGGCCTCGATGGCTTCTCGACAGCCTCGCATTTCGTCCAACAAGCGCTCCCGAAACTCCTCATCGCTTTCCAACTCCGCCGTCGTCGGGTTCTTGGCGCGATACTGTTCGACTTCATAGCTCAGCTTTTTCCACCACTCCGATTCCTCGAAGAAGGACTCGCCTCCTCGGTCGGCAACGTAGTTCGTCAGATGCTGCTCGAGGCCGGGATCGGGCTGAAGAGCCTTGTGCGACAAAGCGAGCTTGTTCTCGTAGATCGGTGCTCCCCAGGGCACTCCCGCTGCATCGAGTTCCGTATGCCAAAAGGGCTTGCGATCCACGTGCCGATTCCACCACATCCAACGCAAGTCCCGCATGCGCGTCCGTGGGTGATGGAAACCGATCACCTTCTCCGAAACAGGAAGCCAAGTATGCGTCTTCCCGTGGCACTGGATGTCGAGCACACCGCTCGCCGAAGCCGCACGAAGCTCCGCCCGGTTCAAGTAGCCGTAGGGCTGCAGTTCTTCCTCTTTGATGCGACCTTCCCACACATCCTTGATCGTCGGACGCACTTCCTCCCCGGGCTGAATGAAATCGGAGGGCATGAAAACCGTGCCGGTAAAGCCATACTTCTCGAGCAGGGGAGCGGCGTAGACCCAGTTGTCGAGATATCCATCGTCGAAAGTGAGAATCACCGGCTTTTCGGGAATCGAAGCACCATGGTCCAAATGGTCGTACATCTGCCGCAAAGTGATCGTCGAATAGCCACGCCATTTGAGATACTTGAGATACCCCTCGAACATCGCGGGCGGACACCAAAGATCGAAGAGCTTGGGCTTGTCGTCACGCTTGGCCACCACCGAATGCAGCATCACCACCGGGATCTTCGTAGGGGAGATATCGACGAGCAGCCCCTGCGCGAGCAGCACTCCCGCCGCCATCACCCCTAAGGCGAATGGCCCGCCACCGAGCGCGACCCCTGCGGCTCCGCCGATGCCCGCAAGGCAGCCGACGAGACCTAGGCTTCGCTTCAACTTGACCGGAATCATCGTGTCACCTTGGTCGGAGTGGGAACCGGTCGTGCTGGATTCCCAAAAACCTGCTGTCCTTCCGCAAGATCCCGCAGAACGACGGAACCCGGACCGATTCCGACCTCGCGACCGATGACCAACCCGGGTACTAGCGTCGCATTCGTTTGGATCTCGACGCACTCGCCAAGCGACACGTTGCCGGTGATGTTCACTCCCGGAGCCACCGTCGAATAGTCTCCGATACGGCAGTCATGTCCCACGGTGGCATTGAGATTGATCGTCGTATGACAACCGATGACCGTATCGTATGCGATCACGACACCCGCTCCGATGATCGCCCCGGCACCGATCGACGTCCCCTCGCCGATGATCGCGCTCGGATGAACTGCCGTCTGCCAAGCGATGCCCCTCTGATCCAAGCGCTGAGCAATCTTTTTTTTCGCCGCAGAGGAAGCGAGTGCGATGATGGCCTGGTAACCATCGTCGACACGCCGCAGCAGCCACTCGACCTTTCCGAGCAGCGGCACACCACCAATGCTGCGATCGCCGTCATCCGCAGAATCGTCGACGAAGCCGGCAATCTCGGGGACTTCGTATCCGGCACGGCGACGGGCTTTCAGAATTTCCAATGTGCCGCGGCCATGGCCGCCGGCTCCGATCAGCACGAGTTGACTCACGGCTGCTTCTCCAATTCTTCCTCCGGAACGTCTTCAGCGCTCGACTCGGACGCGGATTCCTGCTCGATCCCTCCGCGCACCTTCTCAAGCTCCGCACGCCGCTGCTTCCAATAGTCTCCCCCGGCGATCTGATTCGACCCCAACAGTACCGAAGGGATCGTCTTGAGAATCACTTCGATGTCTTTGAGAAAAGAGATCTTCTCGACATACTCCACATCGAGTCTGATTCTTTCCGGCCAAATGATCGAGTTGCGTCCGTTCACCTGTGCCCAACCGGTAATTCCCGGTTTCACGTGAAGGCGACGCCACTGAGACGCATCGTACAACTCCGCCTGATAGCGCAGGCCCGGCCGCGGCCCAACGATGCTCATGTCTCCACGAATCACATCGAAAATCTGCGTCAGCTCATCGAGGCTCAGTTTGCGGATGATGCGACCGACACGCGTGATACGCGAGTCGTTCTTCTCTACGAGAATGCCGGCACCTTTGTGTTCGGCACCAATGCACATCGAGCGAAACTTGGTCAGCTTGAAAGCTTTGCCGTCCTTTCCGATGCGTTCCTGTCGATACAAGACAGGACCGGGATCTTCCCATTTGATCAAGATCGCGATCAACGCCATCAGCCACCCAAAGACGATCAAAACGCCCGCTGAAATCAAGAGGTCGAAGATCCGCTTTCCAAAGGCGACATAGAGGCCGCGCGGACGAGCGAAGTCTTCGGCTTTCTTGGCAGCCTCGTTCGCGACATATGTCGATGAGTTGCTCATCACGCCTCTCCCTCGATACGAGGAAGAACCAACGGCGCCGTAGGAAATACGATCATGCGCCCCCCGTCCGGATGCCTGGTGCTCAGGTGCCCCAAGACGTCCTGCCAACTTCGTGCGTGCGGATAGCCCGCCCAAAACGACTTGGCGACGTCGGTCTTGGAAAGCCCCGGAATGAATACGACCAACTCGCGCCCCTCGACGTATGGCCTGCGAATCGGATCGCGATAGAGACGCATCAGTGGACCGTGCAGGCTGTGAAAGCCGCGGCCGTGGTGGCAAGACGCTGAAACGATCAGCGTTCCCCCTTCACGTACCAACGGCGGATCGACCGTGCGGTATGCGTTGAACGCATTGCCGACCTGCAGCAACTCCGTGTCTTTGGGATAGGAATTGAGCCATACGGCATCGGCACCGGGCCGAACCTCGACGTCGTAAACTTTGCGGGCATGGGCAACCGCGCGGCGATGAGTCTCGACGGGATGACCGTAGAAATGTGCGGTGGGTTGCCTATGCGCGTCGGGAATCACCGCAACGACCGCCTGCAAGCCAGCGGCGAGCGCGATCTCTTCCATCTCCTTGCGGGCGCGGTTTCCTTCCACCACCCCCAATCCCGCGCCGGAAAGGCCCGTAACGGCAGGGCGGTGGTTCATCTCGAGAGTCTCGATTCCCGCGATGCCCGGAAGCACG
>JALUUK010000292.1 GCA_027021395.1 Acidobacteriota bacterium | reverse complement strand
GCTGATACCGACACGGCTTCGAGCTTGGGGCTGGAAGCGGCGCAGGACGCGTTGAGGCGATCCGGCGTCGATCCGGCCGAAATCGACCTCGTCCTGCTTTCGACCTATACGCCCGATTGCTTGCTCTGTCCGACCAGCCCGGTCATCGCCGAGAAGCTCGGAGCCGACCATGCCGGCGCCTTCGACCTCAATGCCGCCTGCTCGGGTGGAGTGACCGCGATTCAGACCGCCTGCTCGTTGCTCGCCGATGGCACATGCCGGAAGATTCTCGTCGTTTCCGCCGACCTGACGAGCAAGTTCATCGCCGAGGATGATCCCAAGACCCGCCTCGTCTTCGGCGACGGTGCCGCCGCTTTGATCCTCGAAAGTGCGAACGAAGGAAAAAACGACGGTGCCTGGAGAATCCTGTCCTCTTGCATGGGCTCGGACGGTCATGGTGCCGATCTCTTCCGCGTAGAAGCCGGCGGCAGCGCAAGCCCCTCTCGAGACGGCGGGCGAAGCTCCGCGATCACGACCGTATCGATGAATGGCCGAGCCGTGTTCCGTTTCGGCGTCGAAAAAGGCAGCGAAGTGATCGAATCGCTTTGCGAGAAAGCAGGCCTTTCACCGGCAGACGTTCGCTGGGTGATTCCCCATCAAGCCAACTTGAGAATCATCACCGCTCTTCAAGAGCGCATCGCCATCGCTCCCGAGAAGTGGTACCTGAATCTGGAAAAGTATGGGAATACCGCGTCCGCTTCTGTCACACTGGCGCTGGCCGAGTTGGTCGTCTCGCAGCGAGTCGATCCCGGCGATGTCATCGTATTGGCGGCATTCGGTGCCGGGCTGACATGGAGCGGAATCGCAATTCAGTGCGGATGAAGTCCCACAAACGAGGATCCGGTCATTTTCTCCGGAGAGTCTTCCTGCTCTGGGCTTTGGTGGCGCCGACCGCGCTCATCCCCTCGGTGCATGCGCTCGAGCAGGGCGAGTGGGCCGCGCCTTATGCCCGCGCCTCCCGCCTCGCTGCAGCGGGCCGCTTCGCCGAGGCCCTCGACATTCTCCAAAGACTAGCCGAAGCCCGGCCGGCATCCGTCCCGATTCATCTTGCCCTAGCCAAGGTCGCAGAATCCGCCGGAGATGCGGATCGCTTCGAGAAGGCATGGAAGAAGCGCGTGCGGCGGCGGGCGCGTGATGTCGGTGCTTCCGTCGCACTGGCCTATCTCCACTCGCGGCGCAACGCCCCACGCGACGCGCACCGATTGCTTCAAAACGCGCTCACCGCCGGTGCGCGCCATCCCTTCATGCTCTCGCTCCTCTTCGAGACCACCAGCGACCGCAAAGGTTTCGTCAACTTCCTTCAGCGACGCGCCGCCGTACTGCCTCGCGACACCGGTTTTTCCCTGCTGCTCTCCCTCGCCTTGCTCGAAGAAGGAGACGTCCGGAAAGCGCGGGAGGTCGTCGAACGAGCGCTCCATCATGAACCGGAGCATCCTGAGCTTCTGCTCGTCCGTTCCCGCATCCTGCATGCCGACGGCCGGGAACGAGAGGCCTGTCGTCAAGCAGAACTCGCCGTCGGCTTTGTCGCGGAGGTCGAACGGACACCCGAGTGGCGCTCGTGGCTCGAAATCCAAGCTGCACGCATCTTCGTCGATTGCGGCCGTCATGAGGCGGCTTCCGCGCTGATCGTCCCTAACGAAGATGGCTTCGGCATGGAACCGACCGCGGGCCGGAATCGCTGGTCCGCGTTGGTGCGCGCTCACCTTGCCATCGAAGAAGGCTCTCCGATCCGTTCTCTCACCGAGCTGCGAAAGGCCGAGACGCTCGAGCCGAGCACGGTCGAGATGGACGTCTTCGCCGAATCCATCCGCTCTCGTCTCGCCAATCATCTCAGCGCGTCTTGGATCGATCCCACCCCGCGAGCGCGTTCCGTGCAAGGCCTAGCGCTCGCCGATCGCTCCGTCTCGCTCGCCGCCGATGCCGTTCGATACATGAAGAAGGACGCTCCAGGCCGGCGAAAGCTGATTCGCGACATCGACGTCACACACGAAAAGCTGTCGTCCGAAGGAATGGTGGTTCGAGCCGAGCGCCTTGCTTCGCTTTCTTCTTGGCTTGGTGGAACGATTCCGACGCCGAAGACGAGTGCTCGCGAACGCGAAACGAGCGAAGTCCCCGGCCTCGCCGTCGTCCGTGCGTTGATTGCCGTCAGTGCTCATCAGCGACGACAGGACTTCGAGGCAGCCGGTCGAGCCGGACAGATCGACCCTCTGTCTCTGGTGGGCGCCCATGGAAGACTCAAGGCGGCGCTTCGCATCCAAACGGCAAGTTCCCTTCTCGAAGTCGGCGATGCTGCCGGGGCGCTGGAAAGCGCTCGCCAGGGAGTGCTCGACGTACTCGAGGCCGACCGAAATCGCCTCCCGGTCCCGCCTGAGTTCCTGCCGCTGGTCTCGGCGAGACTCTCTCAGCGCAGCACTCTGGCGGGGCTGGCCTTCCGAGCGCGCATCGCCTCGGGTGTCGAAACGCAGGAGGCCTTGCCGGCGTTCTTCTCCGACGTTTCCGACGCCGTGGCCGGCTGGACGGCTGCCTCTACACCGTGGCCGACCTCGCCGGAGGAGATCGTGGAGTGGATTCCTTCAGCCGGCTGTTTGGTGATGGCGACCCCTCCGCCGCAACCCATTGCGATTGCCATGGCGCGCGCGCATGCCGCGGCGGTCTCCGCTCCGGAAGAGGTCTTGAAGACCCCCCCCTGCCGGGATGCACGGATCGTCTACTGGCTCGGTCCGCATGCG
>JALUUK010000291.1 GCA_027021395.1 Acidobacteriota bacterium | reverse complement strand
CCCATGTAAGCGCTCGACGCCCGGAATGCACCTCGCAAGGGCTCACAAGGCGGAGAACGGCCGATTCTGTTGAAAAACAACATGTTGCGAGTGCAGAAAGTGACGTTGAACTGAGTGTGCGAACGCTTTTCCTGTCAGGCGCTTCGCGTTTGCTACGGTACGGGAAAGATTTTTGCCAGTTTCCGCACGCAATATCTTGTGTCCGCGTGCTTCCACTATACTTCCAAATCTCTCCAGGACGATCGTTGCGGAAGCAGGCAATCAAATCTGGCTGCTGTCTGCGCACACTAGCTAGAGGCCGTTCGTGCTCTTGGACATCTTGATCTTCACGATCTTGCCAAGCCTTGCACAAATGAAGTCCACGCGCAGACCTGGCCCTGTGCTTTTATCGAGATCTACCACAAAAGAAGGCGCATCGAAAAAATCATCGAGGATCAGCCCGCCCTTTTTCAGCGTCGTCTTCCTTAACAGCCCAGTTCTACGCTTGTTGGTATCGTGTCGGCGGAAAATGAACTTGTAGCGGCCTTCTAATTCCTCGAAGTCGTCAAGGTCATACAGGGCCAGCCGCGCTCCATCCCGTGCACGAAATGCCAAGAGCTTGCCGGTGCGCCTCTTGGTAGACGGCTTTCCCGTTGGACGCCGATTGTCGGTGCAAGGATGCTTTGGCCATGGCCAGCCAAGGTCATCAAAGAACACCCGGCCGCCACTAGGCGACTGATAGAAAAAAACGGTTTCGCCGCAGACTGGACATGTGGCGTTGGGAACGACATAGGATTGGACCGATCGAAATGGTGAATGATCCGTTGATCGCTTCGCTTCCCGATAACCTCGACACCAACCGCCATGGATATGGATGGGCGTGGGTCGCCCATCCATGTACCTGAAAACTATTGGTTCGCCACACGTGTCGCAGGTTGCCATTTCAGGACCCTACCTACCCCTCGCCTGATGGTCATCAGTCACCGCACTCCATTCGGGCGCTCCAAGCGGCTTTCCCCATACCCCTGCGGTCGACCCGGCTCTCCATCGCCAGAGACGACTGGAGCACCATCTCCTTGCGCATCCGCGACGAGAACTGGCGGCCAACGCGTCGCGCAAGCAGCTCGAGTTCACGGATCATCTCGCGCCCGCGATCCAGGCCCTCAACGTAGCGGCGGAAATGGCGCAGCTCGCGTTCGATGTACCTCTCCGCATCTTCATAAGCCCCGTCCCGGTTCATGCGGGCCGCAGTGGCAACGACTTGGGCACTCCAGAACCGGGCAACGATCGCCGCAATCTCCGTGTCGCGAAGCTGTGCCATGTTCGCCGTTTCATCGGCGGCAACAAGCCTGGCGACCACGGTGCCGGTTTCGAGCACATACCGATCATCATCGACAGATCGCCCGGTAGCTGCGAGCTCGAAATTCAGCTTTTCGCCCTGCTGAGCCCCCGGGCAGGCGACCTTGAATACTGCAACACGCTCGATGTCATTCTGTACCGGTCCGATGGGAACACGAATGCAGCCGTTGCGGAGCTCGGAATATCTGCGCCCCAGGACCTCGACCCTCACGCCTGCCGGCACGGCAAGGGTGATCTGCGCGTCCTCGACAATGGTGCCGAAAATGTCATCGAGCTCACCCAGAAGGACGGAAGAAATCTCGTTCGTCAGTTCTGCGTCGTGGAGACGGCCGCCGCCATTCTCGGCGATGCCCCGCAGCAGCTGCTCGTCGTAGCCGTCGCCGATGCCCAGCGCCGAGGTCAAGACCCCGCGCATCCTGAGTTCGCCGGCGTGCTCTCGGAGCTTCTCCGGATCGACGATGCCCTGGTTGGCGTGGCCGTCGCTAAGGATGATGACGCGCGGTCTCATCTGTGGATCTTCTTCGGCGACCCGGGCCGCACACTCCACACCGGCAAACCATCCGCCAGAGAGGCAGGTCAGCCCCCGCGTATGAAGGCACGAAACCTCGGTGCGAATTCGATCCGCATTGTCTTTGTCCACCGGCACTGCGTCGAGATGAACCTGAACGTCTGATGCGAAAGAAACCACGGTAAGGCGATCCCCCTCGGTCAGGCGCTCCGCGAGCCCCAAAGCCGCTTCCTTGGCTGCCTCGAGCTTTCCGCCATCCATCGAACCGCTAGCATCGATCACGAGAGCGATGTTGAGGGGGGCGCGTTCGGCGGGGCGACGGTTGACTTTGCGACGAGCCCAGAGACGGGCGACCAAGTAGCGGACTGAATCCCCGGTCTCCCGGAAGAGCTTGCGGTCGAAGGCTGCAGTGGCAGTGAATTTCACATCAGTCATCCGTTGTTCTCCCGGTAAGAATAGCGCGGAACTGATCCGCGAGTTGTTCGAAAAGGACCCGTTCCCGGGGTTCGAGATCGCCGCGCACGGAAAGCTCGAGGTCCGGCGTGACGGAAATCCGTGTCCAGACGGTTCCTCTTGAGCGTCTCGGCGCCGGGGCCTCCAGCACCTTCTCCAGCTGGAGGATCAGCCGCTCAATGCTTGCCAGTTCGGCCTGGCGTTCCTCCGAGCGAGGCATTCGGCAGGACGGCACCGGCGGCTTGCTGAAGCTCGATTCAAAGGAGGGCTTTGCCGGCGCGTGGGAAGAAATCCTCTTTCGAAGGAAGTCCATAGATCGCTGTGCCGGTTTCGCGGCGGAGCTGTGCGCTCGGATCCGTCTGAGGTAATCGCGCGCCGACCCGCTTGATGCCGTGGTCGGACCTGTCTCAAGCGCCCATTCGCGGATCTGGTCCTCCGCCGCCATCATGAAGCGACGCCCGATTTCCGAAAGCG
>JALUUK010000290.1 GCA_027021395.1 Acidobacteriota bacterium | reverse complement strand
CTCGACCACCGAAAATGATCATCTCACTACCAGTCCACACGGCCGTGTGCCCTGCTCGTGGTGAGGGTGCGGGCGAGGCATAGGGCTCGGACCACATGCCCAGGCTCGGAGTCCAGATCTCGCCCGTCGCTTCCGGCGTGAAGAACGTCGACACCTCGACACCGCCCCAGATGATCATCTCGTTGCCGGTCCAAACCGCCGTGTGATCCGTGCGGTCGAATACGAACGGATCGGGCGGCAGATCGAAGAAGGACTGCGTTACCGGATCGAACTCCTCAGCGGTCGTACCCGCCTCTTCTCCTCCATAGATCAGCATTTGGCTACCGGTCCATACGGCCGTGTGCTGGTAGCGAGCGTACGGTCCGAAAATACTGGTCCACGAGTCCGTGGAGGGATCGTACATGGCGCCGGAAGACAGCGGAACCTCGATTTCCTCCTCCAGATCCGGATCGAAGACGAGGCCCTGCCCGGCCCAGATGATCATCTCCGTTCCGGTCCACACTGCGGAATGGAAGACGCGATCTTCTTCGGGGAAGTAGGGTAGCGGAGTCCAGGTATCGATATCCGGATCGTAACTCGAGCCGTAAGAATTCGCGTAAGAAGCATCGCTTCCGCCGCCCCAGACGATCATCGCCGTGCCGGTCCAGACGGCGGTCGAATTGGGTTCGGAAAGTGCGCCATCGACCTCACTCATCGGAGCCCACGAATCCGTGGCGGGATCGTAACGTCCGCCGCCCGTCCCCCAACCTCCCCAAACGATCATCTCCGACCCGGACCATACGGCAACGTGTTCATCTCGAGAAGGCGGCGCGCCCGTCGTGCTCATCGCCGTCCACGTATTGCTCACGGGATCGTAGCGGCCGCCCGCCTCGTCCGCACCGCCTCCCCAGACGAGCATCTCGGTACCGGTCCAGACTGCGGTGTGGTGTCCGCGCGGGCTCGGTGCACCGGTTTTCGTGACCGGGATCCAGGTATCGATCACGGGATCGTAGCGGCCGCCGCTGTCGTAGGTGAAGGTGCCGCGGTGAAAGCCGCCCCAGATGATCATCTCCGTGCCGGTCCAGACCGCCGTATGTCCCCATCGTGCGTCCGGTTGCTGCTGAAGAGGCCCGCGCCACGAATCGTCCGTGCAACCGTCGTTCGCGGCGAGACTTTCCGACAGATCCGGGATTTCGAATCCCCCCAGCGGCGCTTCGATGGGAGCGATTTCGTCGTTCGGCTCGCTTTCGGGCATCAAGGAAGCTTGCACCGTGGATGGATTCGCTCCGAGCGGCGACTTGTCCATCACCTGACTACGGCTGCGAGCCCATTGACGGTCGAGCCAGCTTTCGAGGGATGGCTTGCGCCATCTTTTCTGAATCAGGGTGATGCTCGAATCGTCGACCTGCTCGACGGCCACACGAAAAAAACTCGTTTCGTCTTCGAGCAGCGGGCTCACCAGTCCCTCCCGCAGCACTTCTGCACCTAGATCCTTCCGCAAAGCATCGAGCATGGACGTCCACTCGTCGTCGAAGAGCTGCTGATCGCCGATGAAGCCCTCCGCTCGGCTCGAACCTTCAAACGCTGAAGTCGATCGATCCGTATGCTTTCTTCGTTGCACGATCTCATCCGGGGATGCGAGCGCACGAAACGCCGCCGGCGAGTCGGCTCTCTTCCATGCCTCATCGATGGCTGCACGCGTCTGATCGTGAATGCGCGAATCCTTGCGGAAAGCTTTCAGCAGGAGTCGATCGACCAGTACGGGCTGCACGAGGTATTCGGCGATCGCCCGAGGATCGTTGTCGAGCGTTGCGAAAAGCTCTTGCAACCGCTGTGGATCCTTGGTGTTCTTCGCTATCCGCCGCATTTCGGCCTGCAACATCTCGCCCGTCACGACGACACCCCATCGGCTTGCGAGCAACTCCCGCTTGAACTCGCTCTTTCGCCACTCGGCGAGAATCGCCGCATCGCTCAAGATGGCCGTAAGAGCCGGTTTCGCTTGGGGATTCGAAGAAGGCCACTCTCGATGCTTCCAGTAGACCTCGGCGATGGACCGCCGCGCCTCGAGTGCCGCATCGAGCGGCGAGCCCGGCTCGCCCGCGGCAGAGCTTCCCGCCGCGGCATTCGCTATCGCCGTCAGAATGAGAGCCAAGCCCAAAATCAGAGTTGTCTTTGCCGTCTTTATGTGTCGCCTGTTCATCGCCTCGACCTCGACCGTCTCAAAACCCCTCTCGGGTGAGGGCCGTCCCGCTACCTGATGCGAAAGACGCGGGCAAAACACCTCACGACGGTCGAGATATTTTTCGGCACTTACCGAGCCGGCTTGGGTTGATCGTCTCGGAGGATTCGTCTGAGGAGTGGGCCGAGGGTGAGGCCTTGGACCAGAATGGAAAAGACGACGATGGCGTAGGTGACGGCGACGATGATGTCGCGTTCGGGGCCCTCGGGAAGGGAAAGGGCTAGCGCGACGGAGATGCCTCCGCGGATGCCGCCCCAGGTCATCACGCGGATGGCTCCCTTAGAACTTGAGCACCGTCACCGGACCGGAAACCGAGATCAGTCGTGCACACAGAACCATGGGAATGGCCAGAACGCCGGCGACCAGCATCGTGTGCGTAAAGGTCAGGATCAGTAATTCGAGCCCAATCAGCACGAAGAGAAATGCGTTGAGAATCTCGTCGACCACTTCCCAGAAGATGTCGAGGTGCTTTTTCGTGACATCGGACATGGCAAAGAGTCGGCCGTGGTTTCCGATGGCCAAGCCCGCCACGACGACTGCGATCGGACCGGTCGGTG
>JALUUK010000289.1 GCA_027021395.1 Acidobacteriota bacterium | reverse complement strand
GCAAGGCGTCGCGCGCAAAGGCGCAAAGGCGCAAAGGCCGCCAAGTAGGGTTCGGTTGCGAGGGCGTGCCCGCGATCGAAGAAAGTCGCCGGCTCGTTTAGGATGGACGACGTCGCAGAGGAAGATTCGACTAGGAATCCGTGTCCGTTTCTACTGCTTTGAGCGCGTGCGTGTTTGAAGGGCTTTAGGAATCATCCTTCGGTTGCGAGGGATACGATTCATTGAGCAGGGACCAGAAAGTCGGCGTCTTGGTCAGGTGGAGATCCGCGACCGGGATCTTTGAGCAGAAGCGTGCCACGAGTTCGGTCAACCCTTCGTGAGGGACGCCGAGTTCGTGGACGAAGGGCACGCTAGCCGAGACGGTCGCGACGGAACGAGCGAGCGAAATCGCTTCCAAGCGGTCTTGCGGGGCCTGCCGTATGCGCAATGCGGCAGCGATCGGCCAAGCTCCACGCATCCGCTGCTCGGGAGGGAAGACCATGAAGAACGGAACCGAGCAAGCCCGAGGCTCATCGCCGGAGACGTCGATCATCACCATATCGTCGGAAAGCGCGTGCCGGGGAAGGGAATTGGCCGTCGCCGTGCTCTTTCCCGCACCGGAGGGTCCGAAGAAGAGGAAAACACGGCCGTCATCGATGACTCCGGCGGTGTGCATGAGGAACGCGTTTCGCGAGATCAAGTAGATCTGAAAGGCAACACGAAGGAAGTTCTCCACCGACATCGCAAAGCGGTCCCACGCGCGGTCCGTCAGCACGAGTTCTCCGCGACCACGGCCGATGTCGATGTAGCCGTCCTGCCAGTGCGAGCGGATGCGCAGGCGGTCTCGTTTTTCAAATGCAATCTCGAGCACGGTCATTTCCTCAGGTGGAGGGAGAGGGACGACCGTTCTTTGAGCACTTTGCTTGACATGGATCTCGAGATCGACCTTCATCGACGCATCGTAGGGCTCGGCAAACGGATGGTAGCGTTCGCGCACGAAGGGTTCCCAAGCGGTCGGCAACGACACGATCGCCACGCGGATATCCTTGATGGCGAGCACGAACGAAGCCGTTCCATCCGGGACCGGCCGACGGTAGTCGCGACGAGGTTGCAGCGATGCTTTCTTGCTCTTGTCGAAGGAGTTCATCGCCGCCGAGTTTACCAGCTACGGCGGGAGTCGCTGCGCGAAGGCTGCGGATCGTACGCCTCCACTCGCACGGGGAGGTGGCGCAGGGGTCGTCCCGTGCTCTGATCGTTGATGCGTACCCAGGCGAGATCGGGGTTGTCCGAGCCGAGACCGAAGTCCTCGCCCCACGTCAGGCCGAGCGCCTCCATCGCGGATCGCGAAAGGTCGATCACCACCCCGGCTCGGCGGGGCGCTGCACCGGGGCCGTAGTCGTTCACGCGGACGACGACCTGCTCGCCGGTCGTATTCCCCTCGGCATCGAGGCGGGTGACGCGCACCCAGCCGCTGCGCGCCTCCGGCACCCCGGAAGGCATGGCCGCGCTCCTTCTTCGGTCTTCGAAGATCTCCGGCCGCGGTCGCCCGCCCGTGACGGCCCGCAATCTTCCGGCCGAGATCAGATCGTGTCGGCGCACTCGACCCATCTTCATCAACTCACGATAGGTCTCGCTGCGACGCGCGACGGGTTCCCAACGTCCCTCGAAATAGCGTTCGAAGTTGTTTCCCGCGTCGCTTTCAAGATAGAACGTCGCGCGTCCGCGGGTCGGGTCGTAGGGGTAGTTCATACCGGGTCGAATGCGCACGCGTCTGAGCGAAAAGTGCGAGAGCCGAGCGATGAGCCGGCCGCTTTCAGGGTCGGGACCCTGATCGATTTCGGCGCTCCAGCTCTCGTCGATCGGATCGTAGACGGCGATCTCGGCCCACTCGGGATCGATGCCGGGTGGCAGGGGCATGCTCAGTTCCACAGGCGAGTTCAGGGAGAGGCCGTCCGGCAGCAGATCGATCGCCGTTCCGCTGAGGTCCCGCTCGTCGTGAACGGCGAAGCGCACGATGCCCACCTCGGTATCGGCAGCGAGCGCGCCGGGAGGAATGCTCACGCGGCCGATCCCGCCCGGGGCTTCGATGACGCCGCCGTCTCGAGCCGAGATCTTCACGCTGACCCGATCGATGACTTGCAGTGCCCCGACGCCCGGCTCCGTCGATGCCGCAGGAGTCCGTTTCGGCCCGATGCCGCTTTTCGGCGGTGGGGTGTGGAGTTCATTCAACCAGAGGTCACGCGCAAAAAAGGCCATACCGATCAACAAGGCCAGAGCCACAGCCAATGCGGCGACGATGCGCGAGCGGTTTTCGAGGCGATTGTTTCCCACGAGTCACAATTTAGGTCCCCTGCGACGCTCTTCCCATCCGGCGCCTCGTCCGACCCGGATGATTCATGAAGGGCTTCAAGAATCACCCAACGCAAAAAGCGTGCATTTTCTTCTTCGTTCGCTCCGCCTCGCGGCCTAGCGCCGAGATCGCTTCTGCTTTTTTCGCAGCGCGTGCTCGTTCTCGCTCGTTCGCTCCGCCGCGCGGGGGCCGTCGTTGGGGACGATCTCTGCTGGCCCGAAAGGTTGGGAGTCGGCATCATCTTCCCCAAGCATCTTCGGGCCGCCCGCTGGTCGGGTGCGCCGCCGGCTGAGGCATATTCGTGGACGTGAAGGGCTATCTCGACAAATGGCGTCGCTCCGTGGAGCACTCGCTCGAGGATGCGCTCCCGCCGCGTCGGCCCGATCCGGGCCGAATGGTCGAGGCCATGCGCTACACGCTCTTCCTACCGGGCAAGCGCATTCGCGGC
>JALUUK010000288.1 GCA_027021395.1 Acidobacteriota bacterium | reverse complement strand
TCTTTCGCAGCTTTCTCGTGCCCCCGAACAGCGCTCCGGCGATCACCGCCCGCAACTTTCCGATCTGCGCGAGTCCGGAGCGATCGAGCAGGATGCCGATGTGGTGATGTTCATCTATCGCCCGGAAGTCTATGAAAAAGACCCCGAAAAAGTGCTCGAACTCGACCTTGAAGGAAAAGCCGAGATCATCATCGCCAAGCAGCGCAACGGCCCCGTCGGATCGATCCCTCTCACCTTCATCAAACACTTCACGCGCTTTGAAAACATCGACTTCCGTGACGACGGTTTCTAGCTCGAGCGGCAAAGGTTCACGACGGAACACCGGACGGTAGTTCGCGCTCGAGCCTTCCTCGGCGGTCCTCGCCGCTCGGCACGCCCGTTTTTTTCTTCGAGGCGCGTGCCGGCGGCGGAACGAAGCGCCGTGCACGAAGGCTCGAAGGCCGTCGAAGAGCGGCTCGGCTGCGAGCCCGTTTCTGCCGGGCATTGCGGTAACGAGGGGCAAAACGAAAGCCCCGGTGTGCCGGCCGGGGCTTTCCAGTGACCCTCGCTTGCGGAGGTCCTGAGAGGAGAGGTCATGACATCGCGAAAACCTGTGCTGTCCGTCCGTGAGTTTTTGCCCTGCCCATGAATGGCTTTCGGCGATGCACCGGGAAGCATTGCGAAGCGCGTGCCAGGGTCCCGGAAGGGATCTAAGCCACGTTTCGACAGGTGTTTGCACCTTGCCGGACGGTCGGCCGGCTCATCCGACATCCCGATTGCGCTGTTCGTTTCTCTACGGGCCGGATACAAAACCCAGGGATTTCAATGCTTTATCAGGGTGTTCGAATTCCAACATCCTAAGCAGGGCTCAAGCGCCGTATTCGGCGCGGTAGGCATCGATCCTCTCGCGCACCCGCTCATCGATCAGCAGGCGACCGTCGAGCGGTGTTTGCGAGAGATGCTCGACGATCTCATCGAGCGTGACGATCGCGAAGCTGCGAATCCCGAATTCGTCGTAAAGCTCGTCGAATGCCGATCGTCGCCCACGTCCCCTCTCCTGCCGGTCGACGGAAACCACCAGCCCGGTCACCTCCACCTTCGCGGCGCCGGTCAGAAGCGGCATCGTTTCGCGGATCGACGTCCCCGCAGTCGTCACATCCTCGACGATCAAGACGCGGTCTCCATCGGCGAGAGGGTGACCGACGAGAGTTCCTCCCTCGCCGTGCTCCTTGCTTTCCTTGCGGTTGAAGCAGTAGCCCACGTTTCGCCCCTGCTCCCCGAAAAGCGCGATCGAGGTCAAGACGACGAGCGGAATCCCCTTGTAGGCCGGTCCGAAAAGCACGTCGTAGGCATCTCCGAGCGTCGACTCGATGGCTTGGGCATAAAATCGCCCGAGTTTCGTGGCCTGCTCTCCCGTGCGGTAGCGACCGGTATTGATGAAATACGGCGTCGTACGACCGCTCTTGGTGACGAAATCGCCGAAGGAGAGCACTCCCGACCGCACCATGAACTCGATGAACTCACGCTTGAACGTTTCCATCGGCATCGCCGTCCTCTTTGCGAGCGGATTCTACCCCTCGTTTCCGGATGCGCAGCGTCTGCGAGGCAACGAAAAACCCGGGCAAGCAAGCAAAAGTGGCCAAAGCGAGCGCGCGGAACGATGTTTGGCCCGGGGTGACGTCGTGCGATGCGATGCAGCGCCGGGATTTCGCGATCTGGCGGGAGTGAGTGACGGTGATGATCCAAGTTGAGGCCCTAGTGAAACAGGCGCACGCGGTGCAGCCTCTGCCGGCCAGCGTCAGCCGCCTCGCCGCCTTGATCGCCTCGGATTCGTGGTCCATCGAGGAAATCGAAGAGGTCATCTCCCTCGACCAGGGACTGACGGCCAACCTTCTCCGGCTCGCCAACTCGGCGGCCTTCGCCAGCATGAGCGAGATCACCGGCGTGCGCGAGGCCGTGGTGCGCATGGGTGCAGGTGCCGTGCTCAGTCTCGCCATGGCCGCATCGGTTCACAGTCGGCTCGATCGTCCGATTCCGCAGTATGGATTGTCGGAAGGCGATCTTTGGCGTCATTCCGTCGCCTCGGCGCTCGCCGCTCAGCAGATCGGCCGCGCATGCACGAAACGACTGCCACCCGAGTGTTTCACGGCGGCGCTGTTGCACGATATCGGCAAACTCATCATGTGCCGCCACCTGAGTCCCGAAATTCTCGAGATCCTCGGCCATGCCCGGCGTGAGGGGCATCTCTCCGCGGTACGGGCCGAAATCGCCGTTCTGGAAGTCCATCACGGCGAACTCGGAGGTTTGATCGCACAACACTGGGGTCTTCCGGAAGGGATCGTCAGGGGCATTCAGTACCACCACGAACCACAGGCCGGAAACTCCGTCACTTGTCATGTGACGCACCTTTCCAACACCATCGCTCACCGCGTACTCGACGACGACGCCCCCCGCCATTCCGATGAGGAATCCATCGAACCGGACATCGATGCGCTCGACCTCTCAGAGCACCGGATCGACGAGATCTGCGAAACCGTGGCTCTACGCATCGACGAAGTCATGCTCGAATACACCTGATCCCGCCAAGACTCCAACCTCCACGGCAGCAATGGGCCAGAGTGAAGCGCCCCGGGAACCCCGGAGACCTTCTTGGTCGAGTCCTGCCGCCATTGGCGGTGGGTGGGGATGCTCGCCCGACCGGCCTTCAGGGTCGCGTGAATGAGCAAGACGATGAAAAGTGTTCACGCTGAGAAAAGCAAGAAAAATGGTTGCGACTCCGGGGGGGGGGGGGGGGGGGAAAGTT
>JALUUK010000287.1 GCA_027021395.1 Acidobacteriota bacterium | reverse complement strand
TCGGCGAGACCGACGAAGATCGTCGACGGCTTTCCCCATCACCTGCGCGGCCGCATGCTGCTTCTTCCCCATGATCATATCGACACCGACGGCATCTTCAGCAAAGACTTGATCTACCGTGTCGATGCCACCCCTGCGATGATGGCCGATGCGGTGATGAGAAACTACGATCCGAGCTTCGCCGATCTCGTCCGCGAAGGAGACATCATCGTCGCCGGCCGCAATTTCGGAACGGGTTCGAGTCGAGAGCAAGCCGTCACGGCCTTGCAAAGTGCGGGAGTCGCCATGGTCATTGCCGAGAGCTTCTCTCAAACCTATCTGCGCAACGCCTTCAACAACGGCTTCGTCTGCATCGCCGTTCCGGCCTTCGTCCAGGCAGCAAAGGTCGAAGTCATCCGCACCGGCGATGTCGTCACAGCGGAAGCGGCCACCATCGTCTCGGAGTCGTGCGTCGAGGTCGATTTCTCCAGGGGAATGCTCTTCTGGAACGATCGGAACTTTTCCTTCGCTCCGCTCGGTGCGGTACCGCAAGCCCTCGTTGCCTCCGGCGGACTCGTTCCTTTCGTCCGCACGAAACTCGGCCTGTCCCACCCTACCCCCGAACCTGCCGGTGCCGGGGAGGGCGAAAAAGTCGGCGGTAAGCGTCCATGAACTCTCGTACCATCGTCGCCATGCCGGGCGACGGCATCGGCAAATCCGTTCTTCCCGAAGCCGTACGCGTGCTCGATGCCGTGGGCTTCGAGGCGGAATACGTGCATGGAGACATCGGCTGGGAGTTCTGGGTTCGCGAAGGAAACGCACTTCCGGAGCGAACGATCGAGCTGCTGAGCAAGCACAAGCTCGGCCTGCTCGGCGCGATCACGTCCAAGCCCAAGGCCGAGGCCGCTGCGGAACTCCATCCTTCTTTGCAGGGCAAGGGATACGACTACTTCTCGCCGGTCGTCGCTCTAAGACAACGCTTCCACCTCGATGTCTGTCTTCGTCCTTGCCGTTCCTTCGCCGGCAACCCCTTGAACTTCGTTCGCCGACTTCCGGACGGCACGATTGAAGAACCCTTCATCGACGTCGCCGTCTTTCGTCAAAATACGGAAGGCCTCTATTGCGGCATCGAGTGGACGCATCCTCCCGATGATCTCTGCAACGCGCTCTCGAAGCACGCTCGCTGGCGACCGTTTGCGCGCACGCCGCCGGAAGAGATCGCGATCTCACTGAGGGTCTTCACGCAAGCGGCCTGTCGAAGAATCGTCGCGGCGGCGTTTCACCATGCGAGCGAGCATGGTTATCGATCCGTGACCGTCTGCGAAAAACCGAACGTCTTGCGCGAAACATCCGGGATGATGGAGGATGCCGTGCGCGAGATACGCGAGAACTATCCCGAAATCGAAGTCCGCTCGAGCAACATCGATACTCAGATGATGTGGTTGACCAAGAATCCTGAAGACTACGGAGTCTTTGTCGGCGGAAATCTCATCGGCGACATCACCTCCGATGCTTTTGCAGGCCTAGTCGGAGGTCTCGGCTTCGCCTGTTCGGGTAATATCGGCGAAGAGGTGGCCGTCTTCGAACCCACCCACGGATCTGCTCCGAAGTATGAGACCTTCGACCCCCAGATCGTCAATCCGACGGCGATGATCCTCTCCGCGGCCATGTTGCTCGACCATGTGGGCGAGACCTCGATGGCCGAACGCGTGCGACGAGCGGTGGCCGAGGTCGTCCGCGAAGGGCGCGTGCGAACCTACGATATGCTCGGCCTTCGCGGCGGCCCGGACGTGCTAGACCGTGGCGCCGCCTCGATGACCGAGATGACGAATGCCATCATCGCCAGGATCTAGCCCGAAAACCGGCGAGAGCATGACCGAAAACCAATAGAACCGGAGATCATCATGCACCTTTGGAATCGTTTGCTTCATTTTTCAGCGCTTGTCGTCTTCGCCTTGCCGATTGTCGTGCCTTCGACGATCGCCGCCGACCGCACCGAGGGGCACGCTTTCGCCACTCGCTCGGTGAGCTACGCGAAGCACGGCATGGTCGCAGCCTCGCATCCCTTGGCCGTCGAGGCCGGGCTACGAATACTCCGTCAAGGCGGCAACGCCGTCGATGCGGCCATCGGCGTCAATGCGGCACTGGCCTTTCTCGAGCCGGTGGCCTGCGGGCTCGGCGGCGATCTATTCGTGCTCGGCTGGGATGTGGGAGAGCGCAAGTACTACGGGCTGAACGCTTCGGGTATCGCCCCGGCGGCGCTCGACCGGACGATGATCCCCGCCACCGATGCAGGAACGATTCCGCTTCATTCACCCTATTCCTGGACGGTTCCCGGAGTCGTCGACGGTTGGTTCGCGCTGCATGAGCGCTACGGCCGCTTGCCCATGCAGAAGATCCTCGCCCCCGCCATCGCCCTCGCACGCGAGGGCGCACCCGTTCCCCAAGTCATCGCCGCCGCATGGCAGCGCTCGACGCGCATCTTCGCCGACAAACCCGGATTCGCGGAGGTCTTCATGCCTGAGGGGCGAGCGCCGCGAGAAGGAGAGATCTTCCGCAACCCGCACCTCGCCCGCACGCTCGAAGGTCTCGCCTCGAGCGGACGGGAGGCTTTCTACGAGGGAGAGATCGCGAAAGAGATCGTCGCCTATTCGAAAAGCGTCAACGGCTTTCTTTCGATGGAAGATCTTGCGAGTCAAAGCTCCGAATGGGTCGAGCCGATGGGTACGACATATCGCGGATATGAAGTTCTCGAGCTTCCTCCAAACGGCCAAGGACTCGCCGCGCTCCAAATGCTGAACATT
>JALUUK010000286.1 GCA_027021395.1 Acidobacteriota bacterium | reverse complement strand
GCGATCGTTCGCTTGCGGACCTTGCCATCCTCACGATACGACTCACGCAGCAGGACCGCAGGAGGGGAGTTGCGATTCGGAACGCGCTCGATGTACATGGCCACAGCATAGCCGTGTTCTGGCTAAGCGTCAGGCAGTTACGCGAGAGATACATGGGTAAAAGAGATCGAGCGAAAAAACACCTAAATCCCCCGAAGAAGATGACTTATCCTCACTTTTCGATCGATTTTGTCTGGAACTTCGGCTTAGCGGTTCACAGAACGATACGGTGTACGTATCACCCTTGTCAAGGAGCACGCCCGTGGAATCCAGAGATCCCGAAAACCGGCCTTACCATGCGGGGGACACGCGACCGCGATCCCGAGCGGAGACCCGCATGCCCCGGCGACTCGAAGGCACAGCCCAGACCGACTTCGGAGCCCGCATGGCCGAGCTCCGCAAGGCCGCCGGCTACTCCCAGCGCGAGCTCGCCGCCGAACTCGGCATCAGCCAGCGCATGGTCGCCTACTACGAGGGCGAGACCGACTACCCTCCGGCCGGCATCCTCCCCGACCTGGCCCGCGTCCTCGGCGTCATCACCGACCAGCTCCTCGGCGTCAAGCCCGTCCGCTCGCCGCGCACCAAGAAACCCCAGGACACCCGGCTCTGGCGGAGGTTCAAGCAGGTCGAGAAACTACCCGCCAAGGAGCGCAGGCAGCTCCTCCAGCTCATCGACGCCTTCCTCGAGAGGGAAAAGCTCAGGGGGAATGGGACGGGGTAGAGGCGGAGGCTCAGCGTTCTACGTGGCACTTCGCTGCAACCACGTCAAGCGAACCGGCATCATCGAAGTAGATCGTAAAGTGCCGGAAACGGTCGGAGCCACCCTGCTTCTGTTGCCATTCCTGCCACCCCACGGCTTCGTTCCAGCGCCCCTTGATCTCGTCCAGGTAGTCCGACTTCTCAAGCACTCTGACCTCGGTCGCGGCCAGCACATTCTGAGCTGGACTGCATGAGCTGTCCCAATACCGAAACGACAACAGCTCCTCGAACAGGACGCGCCCGCTAGTGATGCGGCCGTCATCTCCTTCACAGTCGTAGTCGACCACGAGAGAACCACCCTCCATGGTCAGCTTCGGTCCGGAAGCCGTCCGATCCGTAGGGGTGGGTAGTTGGAGGACCACGTCAGTTCCCTCCTCGGATGATGGGAACGAAGTCCGGCCCCACCTGACCTCCGAGTTCTCCGAGGCGCTGGGTCAACTGTCGTTCGAAGAAGGCGTTGCCCGTTACATCCCTGATGACCGTGGGCTCCATGCCCGCTTGGCGGAGCGCCATCAACGATCGGTTGTTCAGCGTGTAGGTAACACCGTCCCGAGTGATCGTCTGGATCGGCAGTTGGCTCGGATTGATCGCTCCCGAGCGCAATCCGGCGGCGACATCCTCGATCGTGCGTCCCGCAAACTCCCCATGCCGGAAGGTCGAAGAAACTCCGCGCTGGGCGAACCTGGGTACCCCCCTTGCGGCTTTTGTGAGGTCGTCGGTTTTGGAGAAGATGCTTCTGAGTTTCCGAGCGGCTGTGCCGAGGGTTTTCTTGACGACGGCGCCGCCGGTGAAGGCGAAGGCGGCGATTCCGGCGGCTTTGGCTCCACCGACGACCCGTGCTTTGGGAGTGTTGCTCGAGTCGAGTGCGACGGCCATACCGTCGGCGATCATATCGAGTTCGAAGACCTCGGAGATGGTGCCGCCAGTGGCATTGACGGCAACGTGGACGACGAATTTCCATCCGCGTGGATCTTCGAAGATCTCAATGTCGCGGAAGGGGTTGACGCCACCGTTTTTCGTTCTCGAGGCGAAACCCAAGACGTCGATGAAGTTCACCGGGTCGTTGGTACTGTAAAGATAGAGATTCCAGTTGCCGGGCAAGAGGGGATTCGGCCAAGCCATGTCCGGCACCAGGAAACGCGCGAAGTCCGGCGAATGGTGGCGCACGCCGAGGTCGTAAAGGTCGCTCTTCCGGTCTCGCAAAACGCCCTGGTAGACGCCTTCGAGGTTCTCGCATCCCGAAGAGGTCTTCAATTCACCAAAGGGGAAGTATTCGTACCTCGATAGAACTTCTCCGCCTTCGCCTAGCACCAGCAGCGTCGAATCACGGTGGTCGGCGACGTACCAGCGAACGACCGGGCTTCCGCGGGTTGCATTCGCCAGATAAAAGTAGTTTTCCAAGCCGGTGAGTGCGCCGGCATCGGTGAAGGCCGGCTCCGTCAACGCATCGTCCAGAACATCGTACGAAGCAAACGACGCCTCGGTCGAGCGTTGCACTTCGTAGTATTGCGAACACTCGCTCGGCGCGTTCCACTCGAGGTCGACGTCGTCTCCGCTCTTGCTCAGGCGAAGGGTGTCGCCCACCTCTTCACCGGCTCCGTGATAAACCGTGGCCACGAGTTGCCCTGCCGCATAGATCCAGTCCATCTCCGGCAGGAGAGGATCTTCCGCCAAGCCCGTGAAGCGAGAGAGTCTGCCGAGCGGCTCGGCGTAGAAATCCGCCAGGACCCGGTCTTCTTCCAGAAGCAAGGTCTCGCTCAGCCGGTCGTTTCCATCGTAGCTGAATTGCACGACACCGTTTGCCGTGTGGATCCGGTTGTTGCTCGTGTAGGTGTAGGTGCGACCTTCGCAGGATTCCAGATTGCCGGAAGCGGAATAAGTGCAATCGGAAATGCGGTTGTCGCCATGCGATCGCAATAGGCCCAGATGGGGAAAAGCCGAACTCGCGCGCTCGATCATGTTGCCGTCGGCGTCCTCTTTCCAGAT
>JALUUK010000285.1 GCA_027021395.1 Acidobacteriota bacterium | reverse complement strand
ACCTTCCGCAGCGGCGCGGGAAAGTGCGGTGGCGCCACTGACTGCGTCGGTGCTGGTGTTGGCGGCGATCCAGGCAAAGTCGCCGGAAATCTCAGCCGGGTAGGCGAAGAAGAGGAAAGCGCGCGCAGTCAGCGCGGGATTGAGGATGTTCATTCCCGTTCCGCCGAAGATCTCTTTGCCGATGACGACACCGAATGAAATTCCGATGGCCACTTGCCAGAGTGGAATCGTCGGCGGAAGAATCAGCGGAAAGAGCATGCCGGTTACGAGGAACCCTTCGTTGACCTCGTGTCTGCGAACGACCGCAAAAAGGACTTCCCATAAGCCGCCGGTCGCGAAGGTCACCGCGAAGATCGGAAGGAAATACAGCGCGCCGTAGACCAAGCAAGCCGATACGCTCTGCGGGTCGAAGGTGAATCCCATCGACTGGAAAACGGTGCTTCTCCATCCTTCGAGGACGGGGGCACCCTGAGAAACGGCCAGGCAAGCTTGGTAGCCGGTGTTGTAGAGCGCCATGAAGATGCAGCCGGCAAGTGCGAAGACCACCGTGACCATCATTCGCTTGAGGTCGAGGCCGTCGCGGACGTGAGACGCCCCTTTCGTGACCTCGCCCGGAGTGAAGATCAACGTGTCATGAGCTTCGTACAGCGGGTAGAGCTTTTCCAGCTTGCCGCCCTTCTCGAAGAGCTTGCCCTGCTTGTCGAGCATTTTGCGCAGGAATTTCATCAGCCTTCCTTTTCGATAGTGGTCAGCACATCACGCAGATAAGGTCCATATTCGTTTTTTCCGGGGCAGACGAAAGTGCAGAGCGCCAGATCTTCCTCGGAGAGTTCGAGGCATCCCAATTCCTCCGCACGTTCGACGTCGTGCATCAGCAGCGATTTCAGCAGGAAAGTCGGTGCGAGATCGAACGGCATGACCTTCTCGTACATGCCGATGGGGACGATGGCCCTGTGCGACCCATGTGTGCTGGTCGTCATCGGAAACTGTTTGCCCGGCATCAGTTTGGAAAGGTATGTGTTGATCACCGAGAATGAGTTGAGGCCGGGAGTCAGCCAGCCGAGGAACTCGCGCTTCCGGTCTTCTGCAATCACGGCGATGGCTTGGTCATAGCGTCCGAGAAAGCCCAGGCGTTCGCAGCCGGCGGTTCGGCCGGAAAGAACGGAGCCGGAAATGATGCGGTTTTCTTCGTCGCTGATCTCCCCGTCCACCAATTCGGTCGTCGATGCGCCGAGGCGGGTTCTGAGCAATCGCGGCTGTCGGACCGAAGGTCCGGCGAGAGAGATGATGCGCTCGACATGCAGTCGGCCGGTCGCGAAAAGCTTGCCGATGGCAATGACATCTTGGAGGCTGAGATGCCAGACGGTTTTTTCGCGGTGGACGGGATCGAGGGTGTGGATGTGCAGGCCGACGGTGCCGGAAGGGTGGGGGCCGGAGAATTCTTCGCAGGTGACGGCACGGCTTTCGGTACGGACACCGCTTCCGGCCGTCGTGCAAAAGAAAACCTTGCCGTCGGTGAGCTTGGCGATCGCCGCGAGGCCCTGGTCGAGATCAGCCTGTCTCCCGTCGAGAACCTGCGCCATATCCGGGGCGAGCGGATGGCTGTCGCTCGCGGTGACGAAGATCGATGCCGGTTGCGTCGCGGGGTCGGCCACGCGCCCATAGGGTCGTGCGCGAAAGGAGGTCCAAAGGCCGGATTCGATCAGCAAAGCGCGAACTTGTTCACGATTCAATTCGTTCGGGTGCTTTCCGGTGTATGTGTCGAAGGAAACGTCTTCGGCGCTGCCTCTCGAGCGCTCTTCTTCGCTCAACTCGATGATGAGCGAGAGAAAGGCCCGGCGTTCTCCACGGTGGATCGCCTTGACCCGGCCGCTCGCCGGTGCGGTGTGCACGACACCGGGTAGCTTCTTGTCTTCGAAGAGCGGTTGGCCGCGGCGTACGTCGTCGCCGACCTTGACCAGCATCGTCGGTTTTAGCCCGACGTAGTCGCCTCCGAGGAGCGCGACATGCCGTACCTTTCGGCCTTCTTCGATTCTTTGTTCGGGCTTTCCGGAGATCGGGAGACTCAGCCCTTTGGATACTTTGTGTAGACCCATGAGTTCCTAGTCCTGTTCAGATCGGCCGCTTCGGATGGCCGGTTCAGATGGGAAGCCTAGCGCTTTGCCCTGAGTCGACTCGTCACGTCGTATCATCGCCCAAAACCCAAAATGAGTCGTTTCGAGAGAGTCGTATCGAAGGCGATGAGAGTCGCATCGAAACGGCTCGTTGTCTTGGTTCACTGTCTTGGTTCACTAGGCCCATCCGCCTCTCGGAAGAGCGGAAATCTGGGGTATCTTACTCGTCCTGTCCACAGAAACTAGTCTCCTCCGGTGGATTCTCGAAAAGCTTCCGGAGAAGGAGCGTCGTCGACCATGAGATCCACTCGGAAATCCCCCCAAAACCCTTGGTGGTTACGGCTTTCCAGCGAAGAACTGATGGACGTTCCGATCTCGGATCTGGGGCTGAGAATCGAGGGGACGACCCTCGAATCGCGCATCGACCGCCTCTATGGAGAACTCGCGCGTGCCGGCTTCCGTTTCAGGCCCTACGTCTGGCTCTCGACCGACTACTTCACGCCGGATGGGCTTACGGGTTTCGCGGTTCCATTTTTTCTTGCGCACCCCCGGCTGGCGCGACTCGAGCGCCGTCAAATGTTCGAGGTCGAGGGTGGGGACCGCAGCTGGTGCATGAAGCTACTGCGGCACGAGACGGCTCACGCACTCGACAACGCCTACCGCATTCACCG
>JALUUK010000284.1 GCA_027021395.1 Acidobacteriota bacterium | reverse complement strand
ACGGGGTATATCGAAAGCCGAGCAGAAAAGAATCTTCGAGCGGTTCCACCGGGTCGGGACCGGCGCAGTTCACGATGTCAAAGGTAGCGGGCTGGGCCTATCGATCGTTTCACACGTCGTCGCGGCTCACGGCGGAAAGATCAGAGTCGATAGTGTTCCCGGCGAAGGAAGTACCTTTTCCATCGTCTTGCCCCTTTCGTCGGCTGATACGGGCGGGCAAGATGGGTCGGAAGCGGAGGCGACGGAATGAAAGTGCAAGTGCTGGTGATTGAAGATGACGAAGCGATTGCCGTCGCGCTGCGGGATGGATTTCGCTACGAGGGATACGACGTCGACGTGGCTAGGGACGGGGAAGAGGGAATGGAAGCCGCCTGTGCGGATCGGCACGATCTGATCGTCTTGGATGTGATGCTGCCGAAGATCAGCGGGCTCGATATCTGCAAGAAGCTTCGGAAAAAGGGGCGCAGGGTACCGATCATCATGTTGACCGCACGCGGGCAAGAGATAGACAAGGTCCTCGGGCTGAAACTCGGGGCGGATGACTATGTGACGAAACCGTTCTCGTTCCTGGAATTGATGGCCCGGGTGGAGGCGCTCTTGAGGCGCTCTTCCGGGCATACAGGAGAGATGGATACCTACGAGTTCGGAAGCGTGCGTATCGATTTCAAGGGAAGGGAAGCGAAGAAGGACGGGATCGTGATCGACTTGAGTCCTCGCGAGTTCAAGTTGCTCGCGTATTTCATCGAGCATAGGGGAAAGGTTATCGAGCGCGAGGAACTGCTTTCATCGGTTTGGGGATATGACAAGGTCTCACTGACGCGGACGGTGGATATGCACATCGCCAAACTCCGCAAGAAGATCGAAGATTCAGCGGCAGAGCCGAAGTACATCGTCACGGTGCATCGCGTGGGCTACAAGTTCACCGGCTGACGGAGCATCCGAGGAGAAGGAAATGGAATACCGATACTTGGGAAGATCCGGTCTGCAGGTCTCTGCGCTGTCTTACGGCGCTTGGGTTACCTTCTCCGGCCAAATCGACGTCGATCGGGCTGCGGAATGCATGAGTGCGGCCTATGAGGCCGGCGTGAATTTCTTTGACAACGCAGAAGTCTATGCCGATGGCCGCGCAGAGAGCGTCATGGGCGAGGTCCTCGCGAAAATGAAGTGGAAGAGGTCGGACCTCGTGATATCGACGAAGATTTTCTGGGGAGGTTCCGGACCGAACGATCGGGGGCTCTCGCGTAAACATATCATCGAAGGGCTAGACGCATCTTTGCATCGGCTTCGACTCGACTACGTCGACCTGCTGTACTGTCATCGCCCCGATCTGCATACGCCGCTCGAAGAAACGGTGCGCGCGATGAACTTCTGCATTCAGCAAGGGAAGGCGTTCTATTGGGGGACGAGCGAATGGAGCGCAGCCCAATTGGAAAGGGCGGCGGCGATCGCGCGTCGAGAGAACCTCATCCCGCCGCTGATGGAGCAGCCGCAGTACAACATGTTGCACAGAGCGAGGGTGGAGGTCGAATACGCGCCGCTCTACGACTCTCTCGGCCTCGGGACGACGGTCTGGAGCCCACTGGCTAGTGGGTTTCTCAGCGGAAAATACAAGAAGGGCATTCCCACGGATTCTCGACTTGCTCTCGCCGACTATGCCTGGCTGCGCGAGAACTTTGAGGGCAGCGAGAACCAGTGGAAATACAAAGTCGTGGAAAACCTCGAGCCCGTGGCAGCACGCTTGGATGCGACCTTGGCTCAGCTTGCCCTGGCGTGGTGCCTTCGCAATCCGCATGTGAGTACGGTGATCACCGGGGCGACCAAGCCCGGGCAAGTTCAGGAGAATATGAAGGCGGTGGATGTCGCGGGGCGAATGGACGGGGAGGTGATGGACGAGATCGAGGAGATTCTCGGAAACCGCCCGGCCCCGGAAAAGGACTGGCGCTGACGACGGCGGAATCATCTTGCGGGAATGGGACCGGCCGTATCGTGAAGGTGAACGCAGAGTGAAAGTCGGAGAAATCGAGCCTTCGCCGATCACGGCGGCGGCCGGCTCGCATCATGCCGGGTGCGGAATGAGAGAGACGGGAAGCATGGGCGATGCAGAGAAGAAGAGCTTTGCGGACCGCTGGCTCGAGCCGTTGCCTCTCGTGCTCGACGGGGGCCTAGCGACCCGCCTCGAGGCATATGGTTTGAATCTCGATGATGCGCTCTGGTCTGGGGCAGCACTTCTGGAAAGGCCGGACCTAGTCCAAGAAGCGCATCGGGATTACTTGGAAGCCGGCGCGGAAGTCATCTGCACGGCGACCTACCAAGTGACGGAGCAGAGTGCTGCGGCGAGCCGAAGGTGGAAAGGTGTCGACTGGCGGAAAGTCCTGGATGAAGCGGTGTTTGTTGCTCAACAAGCGTGTTCGGCTCGAGAAAGTGGGGCGGCCGGGACCGGCGCATGGATCGCCGGATCGATCGGACCCTATGGCGCAACGTTGCACGACGGCTCGGAGTATCGTGGAGGCTATCGTATCGATGAAGCCGAACTCGAGCGCTTTCATGCCGAGAAAGTGGCCTATCTCGCGGAATCCGGTGTCGATTTGCTCGCCTTCGAAACCTTGCCGTCGCTGCGGGAGGCAAAGGTCTTGGCTCGCCTGTTGCGGAATCATCCACGCAGCATGGGTTATTTCTCCTTCACCTGCGGTCCCGGCGGCACGACCGCGGAGGGCGATGAACTCTCGGCGGTGGCGAGATTCTTCGCTGAGCAGCAGCAGGCGATCGCCATCGGCGTCAACTGCGTTCCGTCCGACGTCGCCGACGAGGCGCTGCGAGTTCTAAGCGCTTCCGGGGTTCGAGCGCTCGTCGTCTATCCGAACTCGGGAGAGATCTGGGATGCGGGGAGTGCGGCTTGGGTTGGAAACGGTGGACAGAAAGCCGTCTCGGCTTGGAGTGAGCGGGCGGAGCGATGGTTGGAGATGGGCGTTCGGATGATGGGTGGCTGTTGTCGGACGGGTCCTGAAGAGATTGCAGCACTCGCGAGGCACATCGCCTCCATCAAGAGATAGCTCGATAAGTGGGTGGAGCCTTCAAACGAGGGGGCTCTCAGCGAAGAGCTCTAGGAAGCGTTCGGGATAGGCAACGCGTCGGCAAGATGAAAGGAGCGAACCATGGGCTATGACTTTGACGTCGCTGTTTTGGGAGGGGGATCAGCCGGAACGTCGGCGGCCCGTGCGTCGGAAGATACCGGGGCTCGGACGGTCATGATCAACGACGGTGAACTCGGAGGTTTGTGCATCTTGCGCGGTTGTATGCCGACCAAGGCCATGCTGGCTTCTGCACATGTGCTGCATGAAGCGAATCACCCCGAAGCTTTCGGTTTGCGCCGAGAAGGTCGAGTCGTTGCCGATTTTCCGGCGATCATGGCGCGCAAGGCCGCGATGGTCGAGCGTTTCAAGGCGGCCAAGATCGCATCGATCGAAGCGCAGGATTACGAGGTGATCGACGGACGCGCTCGGTTCGTGAATCCGGAAGAGATCGAAGTCTCAGGGAGGAGAATCAGAGCGCGGGCCTATGTGATCGCCACCGGATCGATTCCAACGATTCTCCCGATTCCCGGATTGGAAGAATGCGGTTATCTGACCAGCGACGACGTGATGCGGATGGAGGCGCCGCCCAAGCGACTGGTCGTGCAAGGAGCAGGTCCGATCGGCCTGGAACTTGCGCAATTCTTCGCACGCATCGGGAGTGATGTGCTCTTGGTCAACCGCTCACCGCTTCTTTCGAAGTGTGACGACGATGCGGGAGCCGAATTGACCCGTTCCATCGAAGCGGAAGAACGTTTCGACTTGGCCGTTCCCGGCAAGATTCTTTCGCTCGAGCGTCGAGACGATGCTTCGATCGCTTTTGAAATCGAGGCGGCCGCATCCGGGCGATTCGTGCACTACGCCGATGCCCTGCTGATGGCCGCCGGGCGTCAGCCGGAAATCGCCGATCTTGGACTTGAAGCGGCCGGTATCGACGCGGGCGACTTCGAGATCAAGCACGATGAAAAGCTGCAAACGAGCAATCCGCGCGTCTTTGTTGCCGGAGATGCCACCGGTTGCCACCAAATACTGCACATCGCCAATCAAGAAGGGGCCGTTGCGGGCAAGAATGCGGCGAAGACGGCGAGATCGGAAGGGGGGGCCGATGAGCGCATGGACTACCGCCTGAAGATGACGGTGATCTTTTCCGACCCGCCCTTCGCCACGGTCGGGATGAACGAAGTCGAACTGAAGGCTGCCGGCCGAAGATTTATCACCGGGAGCGCGCGTTTTCCCGAGACGGGACGCGCGATCACGATGGGGACGACTCACGGCGTATGGAAGCTCTTCGCCGATCCCGAGAATGGGCGAATCCTCGGTTCGAGCATTCTTGGGCCACGTGCAGACGATCTGATCCACTTGGTCGCGCAGATGATGTTTTATGACGGAACTTTTGAGGACATCGCGGCGATGCCTTGGTACCATCCGACACTCTCGGAAGTCATGCTCAATCTTCTTCGCACTCTTCGCTCGTAATTTCGATCTTCGCCCGGGCTGCGGTGGCTTCGGCAAGTCGATCGGCGAAGTTTCGGGCCTCGGTGCGGGGGATTTTCAAAACGATGCGGGGCTCGGGGTCGAAGGCGCGCTCCGCGGAATGCACCAACGCGCCCGCCCGCTTCATCTGAGCTTCGATCGTGCCGAGAACCTGGTAGTCGCAGGTGATGATCATCTTTGCGAGCCTCCACTTCCTCCGAATCGTGGCGGCCTCGAGCGCTAGACGGCCGGCATCGGCATAGGCTCGGGCAAGTCCTCCGGTACCGAGCTTCGTACCACCGAAATAGCGCGTGACGACGACGATCGTGTCGTAAAGTCCAGCGCGGCGAATCGTGCCGAGAATGGCGTTTCCTGCAGTGCCGGACGGCTCGCCATCGTCATCGGCGAAATCGACGGGATTTTCCGGAGGTGCTAGGCGATATGCGGAGCAATGATGGGTCGCATCGTGGTAGCGCCGACGGACGGCGGCGAGGTGCTCGCGTGCGGCGGCGGAGTCGCGAGCGGGAAAGGCCTCAGCCACAAAGCGTGATCCGAGGATCTTGATCTCCGTTTCGGGACACCTCGCGAGAGTCAGGTACCAGTCCGCGCAAGACGCGTTGTCGTCGGGTTTCATGGGGTCGCGGGGGAGGCTTTGTAGACCATCATTTCGCTGTGCTCCGACCACGTTTGCCCGAGGAAGCCGCCCCAGCATTCCAAGACATCGAAACCCGTATCGCGGAGATGGATATCGATCTCCTCCTTGGCACGGAAGCAGTGGGCGATTTCAATCTCGCTCGTCGCGGGCAGATTCTCCTCCGCTCCCTGCGGTACGAAGCGGTAGACGACGTCGATGCGCCCGTGTCGAGAGTGCGGCTGGTCTCTTTCGAAGACATCGAAGAGCACGCCCTGAACTTCGATTTGCTCGATCCAAAAAAAGCCGTTTTCGTCTTCCGCGTCATCTTCGACCGGTGCCTCAGAGGAGCTAGCCGTCTCGGCTTGATAGACATCGAAGTACAACGAGCCGTTCGGTGTCAGCAGGCGGTGCACTTCGCGCAGACAACGGGTGAGGTCTTGGATCGTGAGTAGACAAAAGAGCGCATTGAAAGGAATGAGCACGTGAGAAAACGAGTGCTTGCGGAAGGGAAGGCAAGGCATGGAAGCGCGAATCCAAGAGCAGATCGACGATTCATCAAGACTCTGCGCGCGCGCTAGGCGCGGGCGATCGAGGTCGACACCGACCCGTCGACCTTCGCTCGTTCGGAGCGAACGAAGGATACGACCGCTCCCGCAACCGAGTTCGAGCACGCCCTGTGCGTTGCGACAAACCCTGCGGTAGAAAGCGGTATCTTGCGGATTTCCCCGGTGCAATGCATCAAAAAGGTTGACCTCAAGATGCGGCCGGTCCTGAAATAATTCCGTCACGCGAACCCTTTCAGCGTACCTTGGTGGTCACGGCGATGAGGCCGCCTGATTCTCGGCCGATTTGCCCGCAGAGAATCGGACAAAAGGTCCACCGTCCATTCCCTGTTGACTCGCGTTGGGGACACAAGCACTGGACTCCATTGGGTTTGCGCACCGGCACGCGCCTTGCGATAGCTCTGCGCACCAACGCATCCGCGCAGCCCGAAACCGTCGCGGATGAGGATGATGACAGCGATGACGATCCCAGAAAAAACCACGAACGGCAACCCGTCAGGGGACCGGAGACGTCGGGGTCGAGCACGAAGGATCCTTACATCGCTTCTCGTGTCGGCTACGTTCTTGCCTCTGAGCCTAGCCGGCGAAACGCTGCTGCCGAGTGATCAGCGGCTCGAAGCCCGATCTAGCTCGCGCATCAGCTTCCACGAAACGATTCTCCGCATCACGCCGAGCGACCTCACGCGTCACCCGATCGCGCGCGAGGCTCGCACGGCGCTTTCGCAGCCTACCACCGAGACGGACCTCGCTTCATTTCTCGATCGTATTCGCTCTCCGAGCTTGCGTGGGCCGTCGACGAAGCGCGCTGCGATCTACGCGGTACCCAGAAATGCCGGGCATCAGCCGCCGGTGCGTTGGGGCACGTTTTCGGCTGAGGTGTCGATGCGTATCGGCACGATGTCGAGCCCGTATCTCGATGCTGAACGGCTACGGCGTTGGCAACGCTTGCGATCGGTGGCCGCAAAGCCCGACGTGGCCGAGGTCGCGCTTCCCGCCTCCGATGCGGTGCTCATCGATCGCTTGCTACGCACCTTTCGGACTTCATCGGGAGCGGAAGAGCATCCGCTCAACGCCTTTTTTGACTAAGCAGCCAGGCGACGACTTGCGCATCGCGCCCCTTCGGTGCGGTGAATCCGAGGTCGAGTTCACGCGAAAAGCCGACATGCCCACCCCTTTTCTCGAGATGGAAGCCGAGATTCGCTAGGCCCCGATCGAGGTAGGGTAAGACCGCCTCGCGCGGCACCATCGGGTCATCGAGTCCGCAAAGCAGGAAGCAGGGAACCTTCAACCGGTCGATGCGCTGCGCAACCGACGCTTTGGCGTAATAGTCGCTTGCGCCGGCGAAACCGAAGCGTTGCGAGACGACCAAGTCATCGAAGTCCTGCAGTGATCTGACGGCCATGACGGCTTTCATCGGAGATCGGCCCCGGCCGCGGGCACTGACGGCGCTGTAGAGGTTCTTGAGAGAGCGCAGCACGTAGCGCCGGTAGATCCACGCCCCGGGTCTATCGATGGATCGCTGGCATGCGGCGAGGTCCAACGGGGCGGAAATGCTCGCCGCCGCGGTGACGCGCGAATCGATTCCGTCCTCGGTCGCAGCTCGCAAGACGATATGTCCGCCCAGCGAAAACCCCAGCAGATACACGTGCTCATACGATGCCGTGGCTTCGGATGCGAGAAGGGTGTGCAAGTCTTCGGTCAATCCGCCGTGATAGATATCTTCACCGTCTCGATCCGAGCCGCGCATTCCGACCCGCAAGCAGTCGGCACCGGCTTGGAGTACGGCATGGGCCGCACGGCAGCAGTAGGGACGGTCGGGGTGCCCGCCGAGTCCATGGACGATGATCACCAACGCATCGGAACGACTCCCGTCCTCAGCCGCGCGGGACGATTCGCTTCGAATCCTTACCTTCCCCAGCATCGGGTCGTCGATTTCGAGCCTGTGGGTTTTCGAGGGAGGTCGGGGAACCGGGTTCCAACGATCGCCGAGGTGTGGAGCGATGGTGTACCAATGCCCTCGCATATTCACGCTCCTTCCTGTCGGCGGAGTTCTTGCAACTCGCGCTCGAAGTGCCCCGAGAGGATGGGAAAACGACACCAGGTCTTAGGGTCTAGATTCTGATCATCGAGATGAAATGAGGGAGCGTAGCGCTCTCGCTTCCATTGATTGCGTGCCCAGAGCTTGAAAAACCGTTCGATCCAAGTGATGAGCTGCTTGCGGTCGATCAGAGGAAAGCGCGGAGCGAGCCAGCGGAAGATCTCGTGGGGCGAGCGCCGATCACGGATGGCGGCACGCTGGATCGCATCGAGCAACTCGTAGGGCATCAGGTCGGCTTCGTCCGTCTGCTCGGCGCTCGGAGGACGCAACTCGGCCGTGGGTTCTTGGGCGTTGACCGCCGCGAGGCTCGGATTCGCACCGACTCCGGCGGGCCCAACGTCTTCCGCCCAGCTCAGCCACCTTCTCAGGAAGGCCTTGTCGATCCCCGCGATGGGTGCGAGGCCGCCGCTGGTATCCCCGTCCATGGTCGCGTAGCCGACCGCCGCCTCCGATCGATTGCTGGTGGAGAGCAAAAGAGCGCTCTTCAAGTTGGCCAACATCCACACTCCCGGGGCGCGCAC
The DNA here is from genome assembly GCA_027021395.1 of Acidobacteriota bacterium. Lineage (GTDB taxonomy): Bacteria > Acidobacteriota > Polarisedimenticolia > J045 > J045 > JALUUK01. Next base: position 4,133 of record JALUUK010000284.1, on the reverse strand, counting down.
CCGAGCTTGAATGTTTTGCAGCGCAACATCATCCGTATCCCACGCCAGAGGCCGCCCGAGCGCTTCACTGACGACGCCGATGTAGCGTTGAACCAAGTCCTCGACGTCGAATTCGTAGTGCTTGGCTCCGATGGATGCTGCCACGTCGCGCGCTGCGCGCCGCGTCGTTTCGCTGGAATTCGCCGTGGACTGATAGACCGTGGTCAGGATGGCGTGGATCCACTGTGTTGCGTCGAGGGGTTCGGGAATCGACTCGGAAACGGAGTGGAGTTTGCACTTCAACTCGTCGGGGCCGAGTTCCAATTCGAGCAGACGCACCGCATAAGCAACGAGGCAGGCCGTGGCCGATGAATCGACGCCCCCGCTGAGGGATACGATGAACCCTTTCGATCGCGATTTGCGCATGTAGTCGATCAAGCCGAGAGCCACGGCGCGCGTAAATTCTTCTTCCTTGACGAACTCACCACTTTCCCACGAAGCCGGGGCCGCCGTTGCTGGGAGTGCTTCGCTCTCTTGGAAGGTGAAAGCCGTATCGTAGAGGATCGGTTCGACTTCATTCGCCGCTCTTGCGGCCGATGGGCTCGGTGGGAGCGGGGCCGGATGGGCGGCATAGACGTCGACCACGGCGGAGATGAGCGCGTGTTCGCGGTAGGAAAAGCGCGTGTTGCGGGCGACGATCTCTCCTGCTGCGGCAATCATCGCATCGCCGTCATAGATTGCGCGGCCGGCCTCGTTGCCGACGAGATTGGAATAGACGTAGGCCACGCCGAAAGCGCGGGATCCCTCGAGCACCAATCGTTCGCGAACGCGTGCCTTGCCGAAGGCGAAATGACTTGCGCTCGGATTGAGAATGACGTGTACGCCGTGCGCGGCGGCTTCTGCTCCGGGCCGATCGGCCGCCCAAGCGTCTTCACAGATTTCGAAGGCGATGCGCACGCCGTCGCAGTCGAAGACGCAATCCCCGAGCGGCCAAGTCCGGTCGTCGCGGCGGAAGGTGTCGCAGCCCCCGGGCCATGCGGAAAACCAACGAGGCTCGTAGTGAATACCTTCACCGGCTAGGAATCTCTTGGCGACGAAGCCGAGCAGGCGTCCGTCAGAGATCAGGCAGGCAGCATCGTAGAGACGCTGTTCATGTCGCAGAGGAAGACCGAGCGAGACGACCAATCCACGACATTCGGGGACGATCTCGTGCAACATCTCCCACGCAGATCGTTCGACATCGGGCGAGAGAAACGCGTCTTCGCAGCCGTAGCCCGAGATGCAGAGTTCCGGTAGGCAGAGGATCGAAACGCCCTGCTCTCGCGCGGCGTCGACGGCCGCAAGGATACGATGCCGGTTTCCCGGCCAATCTAGAGGTGTCTGGTTCAAGACACCGGCTGCGAGCTTGATCAATCGCATGTGCAACAAGCCGCCATCTTTGCTTCGCGTTTTCCTGCCGCGCAGCGTGCTCGTGATGAGAAACGCGTCGGGTGTGCGGAGATCGGGCCATCATGCTGGATCGAAAGGTCGACCGCACGTTGAAGGAGCGCTCTTCGAAGGGCGGGAATGGGTGCGGAAAGCGTCATCGTGGTCCGAGTGAAGCGAAGAATTGCTCGACCTGGGGATGATCGGGGTCGATGTCTTGGGCTTTGCGGTAGATCACGAGAGCGTCGCTGAAACGCTGCTGAGCCACGAGTGCCCGCCCGTGTGTCAGCAGGATCTCCAGTCTTTGCCGTTCTGCGAGTCCCTCGTAGCCTAGCGCTTCGATCCGTGCGAAGGCTGCGAGCGCCACTTCGGGCTGCGTGCGGAGGCGCGCCCTCGCTAGATAGAAATCGATCATGCGCGGATCTTCTCCCGCTTTCTCGAGTGCAGAGAGGGTTCGATCGAACGCGCCGTCCGGGTCATCGGCAACGAGAAGGCGAACATGCGTGCGCAGAAAGTAGAGGCGTTCTTTCGGATCCTCCGGAATTCTTGCATCTCGAAGCAGAGCATGGGCCGCCTCGTATTCCCGGCGTTGAATTTCGAGTGCCGCCAAAAGCGTGCGCAGACGCGGTGCGTCGGGATTCTTGCTCAGAGCGCGCTCGAGCACGATGCGCGCACCGACACGGTCGTTGCGCTCGTTGAGCAGGAAACGCGCGAGATAGAGCGCCGAAAGGGAATTGTTCGGCGTGGCTTCCATCAGATCGCCAAGCTCCGTCGCCGCCGAAGCGAGCGCGGCATAGGCCTTCGTGTAGGAAGCCGGAGAAAGCTCCAGCAATTCGCGGGTGTTCTGCCGTGCGCGTTGAGGATCGCCTTGCAGCAGCCACATGCCGGTGATCTGCAATCGCCGGCTGCGGTCGAAGGGCGACAGTTCGGTTGCGCGCTCGAGGTCGTCATAGCCGAGACGGTGCAGGTCGGCTCTCGCTGCGTCGTCGATATCGGCGCTGGCGAGCACCATTCGGCCGGCGAGCCAAGTCGTCAAACGCGGTTCCGCACGAAGCGGTGCGCGCTGAGCGGCCCCGAGCGCCGCCCGCGTCGCGGTTTGCAGACGCGCGGTTTCGGCTGGGCCGATCGCGCCCTCCTGGTCACGAGCGCGGCGAAGAATGTGGTTGAGCTCGCGTCGTGCCCACTGCCTTTGAGCTTGGACGAGCACTCCGCCCGGCACGGAGGAGAGTGTCTCACTACCCGGCGAAAGCGGTCTGAGAGAGTAGAGCGAAACGGCGCCGGTGCCGAGAAGTGCGACGGCGAGCAGGACCACGGTCGATGCCCACAAGAGATTCTGTCCTCGGCGAGCACCCGCCGGTCCCGGTGTCCAGCAAAGCGGAGAGAGCAGGGTTCCCGCCAATACGGCGGCCGGTATCGCCACGCCGGGAACCTGCAGGGCGAAGCCCACAAAGGAATGCAATCCCAATGCCAGCAGACCGCCGGCCAAGGGAAGCGCCCACGAACGCTGGTCGCTGCGCCGGATGACGACCCATAGGCCGGTCAGGATCGACAGCAGCCAAGCGAGCAGAAGCGGAACCCCGAGCCAGCCCGTTTCGACCAACCATTCGAGATAGTCCGAGTGGGCATGCACGATCTTGCGCTCGAAACGCTCCGGGCGAAAAAGACGATGGACGACCTCGAATCCTCCGGGTCCGACCCCCGTGAGCGGAAACGCTTCATGCATCCGCCACGCGGATTCCCAGATCAAGCTCCGCCCGCTCCAGTCGTCGCTCAAATCCTCTACGTCTTCGGAGAGGGGAGCCGGTGGACGCATGAACCATGCGCCGAGAATCAAGGCAGCGACTAGCGCGAGCACGACGCTCCCGGTCAACAGACGCTGTCGCCCGATGTGGCGAGTGCCGGCCAAGGCGAACGGAGCCACGGCGGCCAAGGCGATCCCGGCGGCAGCCAACCCTGCCCGCGAAGACGACCAGACCATGCCCAAGAGCACGACGCCGGCGAGCGTCGCCAGCAGAATCGTACGGGTGGGCCGTGCGGGGTCGGCGCCGAACGAACGATCTTCACCGTCCTGATTCCGGTTCCGCCAAAAGATGAGCGCGATCAACGAGAAGAGAGAAAGAGACGCGAGCGCCGCATAGTGGTTCGGCGAGATGAATGTTCCCGAGCAGACGGAGCGATGGCTGAGCTTGACGAAGCCATAGATCTGCTGGTGCCCTGAGAGTGCTTCGGCGAGTCCGTAGGCGGATTGGATCACGCCGGAAACGGCCAAGGCTGCGATCAGTGCGCGACGATCGCTCGCGTGCGCGGCAGCCAAGAGGGCGGCGGCGAACGCGCCGAGTGCGAGCAGCAGGCGACGCTCGGCGTCGCGACGGCCATCGGGGTCGGCCGCGAGCGTCAGGCGCGGCGAAGGCTCGACATCCGCCCCGGCCCACTCGGCGAGCACGGTCTTGCGGCGAAGCGCCTGCTCATCGATCGGATCGTCTTCGCTGCCGATCAATACCAGCGAAGCGCGTGCTTCGGCGGCTAGGCGCGGCGATAGGTGATCGATGATCGCTCCGGGCCACGCGATGTGATACGAGGCCAGAAGGAGCATGGTGGCTAGGATCAAGATCGAAAACCGGCGGGGGGCAAGCGCCAAGGCGCGACGCTCCCACCAGAGCCCGGCGAGCGCCAAGCCCAGAAGGATGCACATCAGGGTTTGCGGCCAAGCGCTCCTCGAGGCAAAAGGT
>JALUUK010000283.1 GCA_027021395.1 Acidobacteriota bacterium | reverse complement strand
TGGCCTTCTTGGAATTGTTCTGGATGTTCTTCCAACGCGACTGGACGGGAATCCAGAAGATGTTCGCGGCGGCGTATTCGTCGCGGTCTTCCGGATCGGTGAATTCCTTCTTCTGTTTGGCTGCGAGGTCATCGTACCGGGCTTGAAAGGAATCGGAAATGTACTTCAGAAAGATGAGGCCCAGGACGACATGCTTGTACTCAGCCGCGTCCATGTGGCCGCGCATCTTGTCTACTGCGGCCCAAAGCTGGGTCTCAAAGCCCAGGTTGGCACCGTTGCTGTTTTTCGCCATGCGTCACCTCACAATTCCTGCTCCGGAAAATGCTCGTCCAGCAAATCCCTGCCTCTTTCTTTCATTTGTCGGAGAAGCTGTTCGATTCTCTGAAGTGCAAGCGGCGATGGAATAGAGCGTCCGTTCTCCCACCGATTGATAGTTGGAAACGAGACGCCCAATCTCGCCGCGAACTTCTCCTGCGTCAGGCCAAGCCGTGCACGCAGTTCCTTTATCAAAGTCGTCCGATCTGGTTCGCTCAATGCTCTTCCTCGCAGTTGTCCATTCCGGCCAAAAATGAATGATCGGATGATATATCATGTGATGGGCAAATACAAATGAAAGGAAATGGGGTTCAGAGTGGGGTCTGTGTTGGAAGAGCGGAGCGTGGCCGAGCCCGGAACCGACATAGGGAGCGCCGAACGGAAGCCTCTGGAAAGGGGGCAATTCGGTGCCGGCCCACCTGCAACGCCGTAGCACTGCGGGCAGGGAGGCAACGTGGTGAGCCAGCTCGCCACGGGCGGTGGTGCATGGCTGGCGACCGCTTTCCGGGGCTGTAGAGAGGAGAGTCGCTCCTTTCGGCGGTGATGGGGCTGGGCGGGGGCCGTAGTGGCTCGTAGGGCCGACACGCTCACGCACACCCCGCTGCGTTCGAATGACCCAGCACGGCCAACTGCGAGATTCTCCTCTTCATGGAAGCGGGTGGGCTCTGGTCTGGGAAGCGACGACATGCCGACACGGTTTCCGTGGCAGGATCCGGCCGCCAACGAGGGCATGATGCGGAGTGCGTTTTCGCGGCAAGCTCTGGAGGTGTTTGTGGACGCTTGTCTCGTCCGCAGAGTTTTCGGCCCCGGTCGCGTCTACGACCGGGGTCTTTTCGTCTCCACCGAAAAAACGACTCTGCTATCAAGACGACAAAAGTCCGCGCGCCTCCGGCGCGGATGATGCCGCCTGGACTGCGACGGCTCGGCAAATGTTCAGATTTCTACGGTTTCGGATGAGCGGCGACACCGACCAACGGATGAGCATCGTTTTTCGTCATTTTCTTGGTATTTTTCGCCGACGAGGCGCCTCGTATAGCTCAACAGGTCAGGCAGAGGTGCATCCGGCGCACTCGCGCCACATCTTTGCTCCAAAAGCGACCATTTCGCAGCCATCGCTTCGCGGAGCTCTTCGGCAGTGGATCTGATGATCATCGGAGTAGGAGTCGGTATCCCCCTGGTACTGGGAGCCGTGCTTTGCCTCGGGTGGTGGGTGAGGCGGCAGGTCGAGTGCAAGGCCAGCCGCTCGCGTGTGCTCGGACCGCTCGGGCAGTATGTGGAGCTGGTGGAGCGTATCAGCGACTCTGTCGAAACGGGCGAGTCTCCGGAAGGGCTCGGTCGAGAGAAGGGGCTGGCTGCACTGGGGGAAATCGAGCGTCGCGTCCGTCGCGAGATGAGCATCCATCAGAGCATCGTCGGCAAGCGGTGGATCTCCCAAGTTCAGCGCTGCCTCGAGCAGTGCCGAGAGGTCGTGACTCTCTCCGAAGGCACGGTCGATCCGGATGCCGGGAGGGGCGGGAATCGCATGCGGAGGCTCGAGAAGATGAGGGAGTCCGTCCACCGAGCAGTCTATCGGCTTCACGAGTGATTCGCAGTCGATCTCGGCCGGCGCCGCTTCGAAGCGAGGCCGGCATCCCGTCGATGGCCGGTATCTTGCCAAAAGACCGGGTCTCGGTATGATGCCGACCTGGTCTCCACCATCCGCGGCTGTAGCTCAGGGGATAGAGCACCAGCCTCCGGAGCTGGGTGTCGCAGGTTCGATTCCTGCCAGCCGCGCCACTTCGCCCGAGACGACTCTGCGGGGCGGCCTCCTCCGGCCGGTGTGAAGGCGGGGGCGTTTCCAGGCACGAATGTCCGTGTCCGCCTGTAGCTCAGTAGGATAGAGCAGCTGCCTTCTAAGCAGCGGGTCAGGGGTTCGAATCCCTTCAGGCGGGCCATTCTCATCCGCTTGCCGGCCCCATACCGTTGCGGATTCCCAGCAAGCCCGGCGTCATCCCGGTGCTTTCGCATGGTCCGAGCAGGCTTCCCGCAGATCCGAGAACGATTCGCAACCATCGCATATTCGCCCCAAATCGCTGCATCGTGCGGCGGCCGATGCCGTTTGCCGCAGGATCGGCGTGGTTCTATGTATCAGCAGGGGTGCGGATCCCTCTTCTTGCGCAACGGCCCGATCAGTTGTTGGCAGTCTCTGGCCGCGGGCATCGGGGTGGGTGCGTGCTGAATTCGGTATGACTTTGAGGTTCCGTCTGGGATGGCCCGTTGTACCGGACGATCTACGTGATTTGACTCACTACTCGGAGGAGAGAGAACATGCACAGAACTTGGCCGGGTCTTCCGGCCCTGTTCCGCCGTTTCACCGTTTTATTCGTCGTAGTCGGAATCGCTTCGTTCGTCATCCCATCCGTTCATGCCGGGGATGGCGGTTCGGGACCGAAGTTCTCGTACGAGGGGCGGCTTGACGCCGTCTATACCAGCAATCT
>JALUUK010000282.1 GCA_027021395.1 Acidobacteriota bacterium | reverse complement strand
CAGGTTTCGCCGTGGGCCCGACGCCGTGCGCGATGGATGGTTCAAGGGCCATGCCACTGACAAGCTGGTGAAGGAGAACGGCCTAACAGGCGAGTTCATCGTCCAGTGCAAGCATACTTCGCAGGTCCACAATCCGCTCTCGATCACGAACCTGAAGGACGAACTAGCGAAGGTCACCAAGCTCGCCGCAGGGGGAGGATGCCACTACATCCTCATGACGAACCGCCAGGTCTACTGCGAGGGCGTTCGATCATGTGCATGAGAAGGCAGCATCATCCACATGTGGAAATCCCCCCCCCAGACCCCCCCTTTGCGCTTGCCCTGTGGATAACTCTCCGCTACGCTCCGAGTTCCCCACAAGGCGCGCGCCTGCTGCTACTAAATCCTCTGGATCCACCTTAGCGCACCCCGGAAACTGTCCAAGGATTGGGGTCCACCTCCCTGGAAACCAAGACCAGAGCCGCTTTCGCAAGAACCTCACCAACCGCTGTTGGGAGGAACTACTCCGCGCGCTTGACAACGGGCGCCTCATAGGTGTTGGGAAGTTCCAGCAAGTGTACGACGCCACTTCCGTACGGCTGCCCTGAGTATCGGCCGCGCTCTCTCGAACTGTCGTGCACGATGTCCGTTCGCTCCTGATGGGTGCGGAAAGCCGTGGAGACAATGCTCTAGCGACACTAGTCCCTGCGCCTCCAACCAAGCTAGAGCCGCCGCAACAGCTTTCCCAAGGGGCACAATCAGCGCCGAGGGCATAGCTCGCAACTCCGGAATCAACAGTTCTTCTAGCATCTTTCTAAGGAGAGGATGCTTCGTGAGCGCCGGACTGTGGCCCGTGTAGTTGCGCCCGTTCTTGAAGACCGGGTACCGCAACGCAGAGGTCGTGTGCACGTACTTGCCTGCGCCGGAGAACAGGCCTGAGCAGGTAGAGAGACCGAGTGCTTCTTGCACTCCGATTCCATCAAGCATCGATACGAGGTTCCCGCGCATGCGACCAGCGAAACTGGCCGCCGCCTTCGCTTCGCACTCGGCTTTCATGGGTGATGCCCCGCATCGAAGAGCGGTAGCCGCAACGCGATAGGCTACACGCACCTAATTCCACCCCGGCGTAACACCGATGATGACTACAGCAGCGGACGCGTTCACGGCGCCGAAGGGCGCATAGTACACGGAAAGATCCCCGTCAGAGGCCAAGCACAGGATTCTTGGCAGTCCGGATGGATCCTCCGGAGCCGTCTCCGGCACCTCATGTATCAACCCCGAGGCCTTCGCGAACATCGCTGCCTGCCTCACAATCTGCCCAACTTTTTGTTCTCTTGAACAAGGTAGCGTGGAGAATAACACGGATGCGGAGAGCCGGGAAGTGTATCAAATTGCTGGGCCGTCGGGTTCATGCACTTGTTAGCCGGCCGGCTCCCATCGACCGCAACGCAGAAACCGATCGCTTGATGAGGATCTAGTGCTATCCCGGCGAGGCTCTGCCGAAGCGCCGCTTCGGCTGCGATGAGTCGACGATTCCGTCTGTGCGGGGAATGACCTGTCGATCGGAGAGCTTTCTATTCCAGCATCGAGGGTGCCGAATCATCCGGGAGCGGGCGGACATCGTGGTGCCGCATGATCACGCGAGCGCAGGTGTTCCAACGCAAGATGGCTTCGTCCTTGGCGTCGGGGCGGAGTCTCTCCGCCGCTTCATAGTGTTCCATGGCTTCGCGCAGACAATCATAGGCCACGGCGCCCGCCCCGGGCCCTCGTCGCGTGAGCTGAGCCATGCCGCGCCGTTCACAGATTACTCCGAGGTAGTAGCGCTTCTCGTATTCGTCCTCGAAACGATTGGCGATGGCGCTCGCTTCTCCAACGAGTTCCCCGCGCCGGGCGCCGAATTGATCCGTCAAGCAGAGCAACAGCGTGATCGCGGCTTCCCTGTCGTCGGGATCGCGGGCCAGCACGTCTCGGCAAATGCTCTCGGCAAGAGCCGGTTCGGAAAGGAGTCGGTAGCGAGTCGCCTTCTTCTTTGCCGCCTCGAGCCCGTCCGGTGAAAGGGTCTTCAGTTCGAATTCCATGGCCAACTCCCGTTCATCGCGCGAGTCTTACTCTCATCGCGCTCGACCAAGCCACCGATTCAGGACCTTCATCACCGGATCATAGGCGCGGTCTACGACCCGCTCTTTGAGCGGGATGATCGCATTGTCCGTGATCGTAATCCCTTCGGGACACACCTTGGTACAGCACTTGGTGATGTTACACAAGCCGATGCCGTTCTTTTCCCGTAGATCATCGAGGCGGTCGTCTCGATCGAGCGGGTGCATCTCCAGTGCTGCATTGAAGACGAAAAAGCGCGGCCCGATGAATTCATCATGCATGTGATGGTCCCGCAGCACATGACAGACGTTCTGGCAGAGAAAACATTCGATGCACTTTCGGAACTCCATCACCCGATCGACATCCGACTGATGCATGCTCCAAGAACCGTCCGCAAAGTCCTTTTCCTTCGGATGAAAGGCGCGAATTTCCTTCTTCACCCGGTAGTTCCAAGTGACATCGGTCACCAGATCTCGGATCCGCGGGAAAGATCTCATCGGCTCGATCGTAACGGGCTTGGAGAGCGGCAAATCCCCCAATCGCGTCATGCACATCAAGCGTGGCATCCCGTTCACTTCCGCAGAGCACGAGCCGCATTTTCCGGCCTTGCAATTCCACCGAAGTCCCATGTCGTGGGCTTGCTCCGCTTGAATCTTGCGCATGGCGTCGAGCACGACCATGCCCTCCACGACTTCGATGCTGTATTCGTGAAAGTCACCACCC
>JALUUK010000281.1 GCA_027021395.1 Acidobacteriota bacterium | reverse complement strand
TCACCTCTTCGGCGCTTTGCAAAGCGGACCTCTGCCCATTCGCCTGCACGGTGCGGGAAGCAATCTACTCGTGGATGATGAGGGCGTGCGAGCCGTGGTGGTCACGACGTCTTCTCTGGTTGCAGATCCGCAGCGCACCGGCGAAACGACGGTACAAGTCAGTGCAGGAACGCCCGTGCCCGGACTCGTCCGCTGGACGGCGAAGGAGGGCCTGAGCGGATTGGAGTTCGCGGAAGGAATCCCCGCCCAGATCGGTGGTGCGACGCGCATGAATGCCGGAGCGCAGGGAACCTGTTTCGGCAACGTTCTCGGCGAAGTGACCTTTGCAACTCCTTCCGGAGAGTGCGTCACTCGCCGCACCACCGATGACGATTTCTCTTATCGCACGAGCTTCGTCGCGCGCGAGGGTGTGATGGTGCTCGGTGCGGAGATCTCGCTGGCTCGAGACGACACCGCCGCCATCAAAGAGCGGATCCGAGTCATGCGCAACAGGCGACGAGAATCGCAGCCGGTGCAAGAACGCTCGAGCGGCTGCATCTTCGCCAACCTCGAAGGATGCAAGATCGGCGCACTGATCGATCAGCTCGGCCTCAAAGGCTCGTGCGTCGGCGGAGCCGTCGTCTCCGAAGTGCACGCCAACTTCATCGTCAATCGCGGGGGCGCTCGCTTCGAAGACGTGCTGCGCATCATCGCCCGGATGCGCGAGGCCGTCCTGCGTGAAACCGGCGAGACTCCTCGCTTGGAAGTCGAAATCTGGAGCGATCGTGATCAAAACGAATACCGGAGCGAAAAGGGGAGGATAGAAACATGAGACAACTTCTCCGCCGCATCAGGGGGGATCAACCGGGCAAAACGCGACGATCGCGTCCGGCGCGCTGGCCGTGGGCGGCCGGTGCATTCGCCGTGATCGTAGGGATCCTCTTGGTCGACTACAGCGCCGGCGCATTGGCTCGATCGGAAGTGTTCCGCATTCAGACCATCACCATCGCCGGCCATCAGCGACTCGATGCCTCCCGCATCGAAATCGAGGTCGTCAAGCTCTACGGCACGCCGATCTTCGATCTAGATCTCGACGATTTGCGCGAACACCTGCAGAAGATTCCAACGGTAGAGCATGCGCTCGTCGCGCGCCGACTTCCGGATACGCTGGATATCAGAATCGACGAACGCCGGGCGTTGGCCCGCATTCCCTTCCGCTCGGGAACCCTGATGGTCGACAGCGCAGGATTCCTCTTCCCCCAGGGCCGCCAATCGCCGAGCGACGGCGACCTTCCGGAAATTCGCGGCCTGCGGACGGTGCCCGGATCCAAGCAGCTCGTTTCGGGCGATCGCCCCGGGCTCGCAGCCATCGAAGCCCTCTGGAACGTCAATGGTCGTCCCCCACCCGGAACGACGATCGATCTGACTCCCAAGGACAAGATCGTCGTGCGACCTGGAGAAAACTCGCCGCAGATGTGGCTCGATCGAGATGAACCGGCAAGAAATCTCGAATCCCTCTTCGCCTGGAAAAATTCGATTCACGAACTGTCGAGCGACCGAGGAGAAAACCGCAGCGTCGATCTGCGAACCCCCCATCGACTCAATCTCGTGCCGAGAGACGGCACGGCAGCGAGGTAGACATGGCAAAGCCCGCAAACATCATCACTGCTCTAGATCTTGGTACGAGCGTCTGCTGCGCCGTCATTGCGGAAATCGGCGGTCCCGAAAAGCTCGACATCATCGGTGTGGGCACGCGCAAGAGCCGCGGCGTTCGCAAAGGAGTGATCGTCAATCTCGAATCTTTGGCCTCCTCACTGCAGGGCGCTGTCGAGGATGCCGAGACCATGGCCGGCCATCCCGTGCACGAGGCCATGGCGACGGTGCCCGGAGCACAAGTTCGTTCCTTTACCTCGCACGCACCGGTTACGATTTCGGCAAACGATCGGATCGTGACCGACCGGGATCTCGATCGAGTTCTCGAAACCGTGCGTGCCGTACAGATCCCGACGGGACAATCGATCCTGCACGTACTCCCGCAGGAATACACGCTCGACGGTCAGCCCGGGATTCAAGACCCCGTCGGCATGACGGGGTCTCGACTCGAGGCGAGCGTGCATGTGGTCACCGTACCGAAGCAATCGGGGCAGCACGTCGTCACCGCGATCAACCAAAGCCAGATCGAAGTCGGGTCGTTGGTCTTCCCTCTGCTCGCGGCCGCCGAAGCCGCGCTGACTCCGGACGAGAAGGACCTCGGCGTCTTTTTGATCGATTGCGGCGGAGGAACGACCGACATTGCGCTCTTTGATCGAGGGGCCCTTTGGTTTGCATCCTCGATTCCGGTCGCCGGCGAATTGATCACCAATGACATATCGATCGGGCTGCGTACGCCGGTGCCCGATGCAGAGCAGATCAAGCGAAGTCACGCGCGAGCCGTGCTCGATGAAGAAGACGAAGTGGTACTGGAAATCCCCACCGTCGGCGGCGGGCCGCCGCGCATGGTCGGCAACCAGCTCTTGGCTCAGATCGTCCAACCGCGCGTGCGGGAGATCTTCGAGCTGGTCAAACAGCGCATCGACCGTGTCGGTTTGGGCGGGCGTGCGCGTGCGGGAGCGGTGCTGGTCGGCGGCAGCGCCAATCTCGACGGGATACTCGGTGTGGCGGAAGAAGTGTTGGAGATGCCGGTGCGCAAGGGTCTACCCCAGGGCATCGGTGGATTGATCGAAGAGGTGAAGGCCCCCTCGTTCTCTACTGCGGTCGGTTTGACGCTTTGGGAACTCAGGCACGGCCGCAAGGAACGCGCCAAGGCCGCGGCGGCGAAGAA
>JALUUK010000280.1 GCA_027021395.1 Acidobacteriota bacterium | reverse complement strand
GGAACTTGACATGCCCCCCCCCCAGTTATCTTGAGCGCCTACGCAGGAACATCAGTCGGAAGCGGTTGAAGGGCATTTGCGAGTCCAGGTGGGGGCTCGAGGAGGGGCGAGATGAGGGTTCGCGCTCTACGCATGCGAATGTTTGTCGTGCTGGCAGTGCTTGCCGCAGCCGATCTTTTGGTTGTTGCGAAGCCATCGCCGTCGGAAACACCGCCACACGAACCGCCCTTCTGGGTTCGCTCGATGGATGGCGAGCTTCTCGTCAATCCGTCGGGGCGCCGCCTGCTGATAGAGGTCGATAGTTTCTCCGAATGCAAGCCGCGGGAAGCTGCTTGGCGCGGCCTGGTTCAGGCCCTCGAGTCCGTGCTGCCCGGAAGGCAGATCGACGTCTTCCTGGACGATCACCCACCGCAGAAGGACCGGCCGCAGACATCCTCGGAGATAGAGCTGGACGAGCTTGCCCAGCAGTGGCTGGACACTACTCCCGATGAAACGACAGATGTCATCTACGTCGCCTATCTTCCGCGCCTAAGCGGCCATGAGGGAGGCGTGGCGGGCGCAAGGAGACCGTGGGTGGTCCGTCGCCAGGGTGCCTTCGTGTACGTCCCAGGGTTCACGGTTTCCTGCAGCCTGGTTGAACACGGCATGACACGGCTCGTTTCACGTCGGCGGCTCGAAAGACATATTCTTACGCACGAGATGGGCCACGTGCTCGGCCTGACCACCAATCCTCGGCATACCCTTGCCGGAGACCCTCTGCACTGCACGGAGCACCGCTGCGTGATGAGTGTCCTCGGCTCGCGCTCGCTCTTCTCTGTCGTGACGGTTGGTCTTCCGTGGTCGCGCCTATCCATGCGTTTTGGCAAACGATGCCATGCCGACATCGCAACCCACCGGGCATGGGTCGACGGGGCGCCGGATGCCGACGAGAGATTCCGCCGAGCTACGAGTTATCGGAGTGCGGCAGCGCTGGGCAAGATCGCCGGTTGGCACCGACGTCGCGGTGATGATGAGGCTGCGTTCAAAGTCGCGGCAGACGCTGCGGAACGCTTCCCGGAAAATCCCGGCCTTCAGAGCCTTTACGCGTCTTATCTAGAGTTGCGCGGACAGACTGATGCGGCCATCCGGAGCTACGAGAAGGCCGTCGCAGCGCGAGCGGACGATAAGAGTCGGCGTCGCCTGGCGAAACTCCTGTGTGGGCGCGCACGCTACGATACGGCCCTCGATGTGCTGGAGCCGATGCGTGCCAATCCAGGCTTCTTCGATATACCGCTGCTGGCCTGGGCGCTCGAGGGCGCGGGAAGAACCCCAGAGGCCGGTGAATTTCTGGACAAGATGACGCACGACAAAGGACTGTCGCGCGGGCAACGGTCCATGACCCGGCTCGCCCTTGTCGGATTGCTGCGTCGCATGGGAAACCTCACCGAGGCCCGTCGAGAACTCGACGAGATCTACCTTGGGGCCTGGACGCCCGACCTTCTCGAAGCCGCAAGGCTGACCGTGGCGATGGGCGAAAAGGACGAAGCCGGGATATTGCTTGCGAGAATCGAGGAACAGGGACTCGCTAACCTGCGCGAGGCAGAGGCAGAGGGGAACGCGTTTGGCATGCTTGACGCCGCCCTGAATCTTCTCGACGGTTACTCGATGCATGCCGACAGGCAGTCGGCAATGGGGATGATGAAGCGCGTCGAGGCGATCGCAGAAAAACATCCGTCCTTCGCAAAGCAGTGCGCGGCGAAATACCGGGTTGCGGCGGCACTCGCTCGGCTTGGCGACGAATCGGCAGCCATCGCAGAACTTCGTGCGGCCGGGAAGATGTATCCGCCGGAGGGTCCAGGGACGGACCCATGCCTTGCCGACCCGTTCAAGAGTCTTCGCGCTTCAGCATCCGCCGGGTCGCCGTTCTTGTATTGCCTGAGTTCGGATCCGGCTGTCGCAGGTATGGACGAAAATCAATAGGGCCTTCGGCAAGCCGCACGGAGCGGCGGCAGGAAGGCCCAAACAATGCGCAATGTTGCGCGAAGCAATGGGAGGAATGATGAAAACTTGGCTCCTGAAAAACTCTTCTCTTCTCTTTGGCGTCCTTCTTGGCGCTGGCAGGATCGACGGCCCACGCCGAATGCACGTATAAGAATCCGCCTGGCCCTGGCAACGCGACATGCTCCGGCACATGCGCCCAACCGCTAGATCCTGAGGATCCGGAAAAAGTCTGCAAGAAGCCGTTGCTAAGAGGTACGTGTGTCTGCTATGACATAGACAAAATTCCGATCTGGGCCGGAAAAACCACCGGAAAGTTGGAGATCGGAGCGAACGGTACGACAACCCAGGTCGGTGTGGGTGCGGATGGGGACCCGTGGGCGATCGGCTCACAATACAGCTTAGCGGTCGATCTCGTCGAGAGCTTCTCCTTCACGAACTACGAAGATTGGGGGAACGAGACGACAGATACCGCACCGGGCACGAATGACGGCGGTGTCGTGATCGAGTTTCTGTCCGACGACACGGATCCTTCCAAGAGGGTTATAGAAATCAAGAGCTTCGCAATCTCCATCCCCTCCTTTGTTCACTCGGCTGTTGCTCCGGGTGAAACAGGGCAGAACATTCTGCTTCTCGATCCGGACTACGAATCTCATGGGACGATCGACACGACCACTGGCGTGTTTTCTGCGCGCGTGCGTGCGCTGCTGGAAAACGACCATTACGTGAGAGCCGATACGATCAGTGTGCTCCTCGATGTGGAAGGAACCCTCGATCTTGTTGCGGAGACTTTCACTGCCAATGTTGGGGGGTTTACTTTCGACGATGGCCCGGCGTTTGT
>JALUUK010000279.1 GCA_027021395.1 Acidobacteriota bacterium | reverse complement strand
GGTGCCGTCGCCGCGTCGACGCACCGGTAAGAGTTGCTTGCGCCGGCGATATGCCAGATAGAGCTGCAGTCCGCTACCGTAGAGCGCGAAATCCTCAAAGACGCGAGAGAATGCACGGCGGCTGTCCTCATCGGTGGTGATCGACCACCCACCCGAAGGGGTGGGGTCGAAACCCGCAATGGGTGCCGTTTGCAAGAGGCTCTGCCGCCGACACCACGACAAGACCTCTCGCCGCTGCCCTTCGTCGAAAGATGCGAGATCGATCCAGGCCACGTCGTACTTTCTCCGCTCCGTACCCTCGAGACGAAGACGGTCCTCGCTCGATCTCGGATCGCAGAGCGAATCGCCGACTAGGATCCGAAGGCCGCAGAGCGCGCACATGTCGATGAAGCGTGGCCAGTGCTCCCATTTTCGAAGCGCCTCGATTTCCAAAGGAAGAACGACGACCTCGAGCGAAGAATCCAGCACACGCAACGCCATCTGGGCGAGGTCAAGCTTCCGAGGAGCATCCGCCACGACAGCTTGCAAGCCGAGCCGCGTACATTGCACGGCGGCCCGCTCCACTGCGGCGGCTTCCACTTCCGAAAACGATAGGTGACTCTGCGCAGCGACCTCGAAGATCAGCGCGCACCCCCCCCGACCCCCCAAGTGACTCGCTTCATGCTGGAATTCCGCCGGCCCGCTTCCGGGGAAATCCGTAGGAGTACGAGGCACTCGTCCGCCCTCCTCGTTCGAACTCCCAAGAGGGCCGGACGGTCACCTTGATACATTGATTTTCCGGCCGTCAATCACCGCAAAGCCGCGAGATGGGCACCCGAGAAAGAATCCACACCGATACGAACGAGAACGACCCCCACTTCGATTTCGCGTCCATCCCGGCAAGTGGGAAGGCCGACCACTTTGTGGACCAGCCTCGTTACTCTTCCCAGTTGATCTTTCTCGGCATTCTGCACTTCCGAACACAACAAGAAACACCGTAGGCGATACTCGTCAACGGCGTTCAAATCGGATCATCGTCAACATCTGTTTCATGTTGCTGCGAAACCTCTGACAAAACCGGACGTACCGAGGATATCGCTTCCAGCCAACGCTCGGTGGCGGTACACGCCTTTTCGAAGCGTCTCCACACTCCGTGAAAGCGATCGGCGGTAACCAAAGCAGCGGGCAGCGCCGGACACCTTGGCTGGTGGGCGCTAGGGGCGTAGGGGACCGGAGGCGTTTTTGCGAAAGGCGGAGTCGATCAGATGATCCAGGACTTCGGCGAAAGATAGGCCTTCCGCCTCCCAGAGCTTGGGATACATGGAAATCGAGGTGAAGCCGGGATGGGTATTCACCTCGTTGACCAGCGGTCGGCCTCCGTCGCCGGGCAATAAGAAATCGACCCGAGCCATGCCGGAAAGATCGAGCGCACGAAAGGCACGTAATGCCATTTCGCGGCAGTGCTCGGCGAGAGAATCTGCAATCGGAGCGGGGATCAACAGCTTCGAATCGGCGTTCCGATACTTTGCGTCGTAGTCGTAGAACTCCGCTCCGGGAATGATCTCGCCGGGCCGAGAAACCCTCGGCTCGTCATCTCCGAGGACCGCGACTTCGATCTCTCGCGCATTCGGCACCGCACGTTCGACGACGATCTTGGAATCGACCGCATGAGCCGTGGCGAGAGCCGAAGCGAGATCCGCCGGAGAATCGACTTTCGAAATTCCCAGGCTCGATCCCGCCCGAGCGGGCTTGACGAAGACGGGCCAGCCCAGCGATCGAATGACCGGCAATACGCTTTCCGCATCGGGCAGCTCTAGGGTATCGAAGACTGCATCGGCGACCGTCGCCAGCCCCTCGGCGGCGAGCAGGCGACGGGCCACGTCCTTGTCCATCGCCGCGGATGTGCCGAGAACCCCCGCACCGACGAAGGGAATACCGGCCAAGGAGAAGACTCCCTGAAGCGTACCGTCTTCGCCCCCGGCACCGTGCACGATAGGGAAAAAGACATCGATCGGCGGAGTGACGGCTTCGCCGGAGGCTTCATCTCGAAGAAAGCCGTCTTTGGGCGAAGCAGGCCATCGTACGACGCGACCGGCTCCCTGATCCATGGAACCGGCAAAGAAGGATTCATCGCCGACACGCACCTGCCCCTGACGATCGATCCCCACCAAGACGATCTCATATCGATCTTTGTCGAGATGCTCAAAGATCGCTCGCGCGGAAACGAGGGAAACTTCATGTTCCGGTGAGCGACCGCCGAAAACCAGCGCCAGCGTCCAGCGCCTCCCCTCTGGCAAAGCGACCATCTTCAGCTTCCATCGTCGAGCATGCGTTGCAAATCCTCGAACAAGCGCCCGCGGGCCGTCACCTTGATTCTCATCCCCTCGCCATTCTCCTCGCAGTAGTGCACGCGACCGCGGCGATGGACTTCTGCCAGCACATCCTTTCGTTCAAACGGCACTTCGCAGATGGAAGTCATCAATCGACCGAGCAGCCGTTCCGCCACGGCTTCGACCAAGTCGTCGATGCCCTCGCCCGTCGTCGCGGAAACCATGAGGGCATCCGGACGACGCTGTTTGACGGCGGTCCGCACCTCCGGCGGAACGAGATCGATCTTGTTGAAAACCAGCAGACGCGCTCGATCCGCCAAGTCGGTTTCTTCGAGAACCCTTTCGACGGTCGAGAGTTGCTCTTCTCCGAGGGGATGCGACAAGTCGACCACGAGGACCATCAAGTCGGCTTCTCCCGCCTCGCGAAACGTGCTTCGGAAGGAGGCGACGAGATTGTGCGGCAGCTTGCGGATGAAGCCCACCGTGTCTTTGGCGAGAAATGACTCGCCTACCGGCAACGGAAC
>JALUUK010000278.1 GCA_027021395.1 Acidobacteriota bacterium | reverse complement strand
ACAACGGCTCGAACACCGCCTCGGCCACTTGCGAGAATGGTTGCGGCAAGACGACCGGAGCCGGATCGTGCAAGCTCGAGAAGTAGCATGACCAAGTTGAAGCTGCGGGGGGGGCGACTCGAGGTCGCCCCCGCCTGATTCGTACGCCCGGCATGGGCACTGGCTTGGAGGTGAGAGTCCTCCCCCCCGTAGTTCACGACGAGGGAAGGGGAGCGCGAGGGCGACCGAGCGTCTGAAGGAAGCGAAGAACGAACCCACGGGCCGACGAACAGGAATCGGATAGGAGGTGCTGGGGATCGGGGCGAGTGGACGGAAGACCACGAAGCTCCTGTGACCAAGGGGAATCGGCGTAAGTCCGGCGGCGGTGTGGGGACGGTCAGTGTTCTTGTCCGGGGAGGCTTGGCCTTGGGCCCGAAAGGGCCATTTGAGGCATCCCCCCACGGAGCGAGGAGTCAGCAGAGCCATACAGATCCCAGCGAGCGCTACGAATGCACTGGGCTCCTACCTCGAGTTGATGCCATTCCCCAAGTACCCCGCACTTCTACGAGCCGAGAAGTACATCGACGCGGCTTGGTAGATCACGCCAGCCGATGCACTCGACTTCTCCGCGTTTTCCGGAATCCGCGCCGCCGTAGATCAAGATCGCATCGCCCGCGCTGTCGCCGGCGAGATGCTTCCAACGTTCGAGAGGGTGCAGCCATTCCAAGACGAAGGTCTCCCCCGATTTCGCCTCGGTGGGTCGGAGACGACCTCCCTTGTCGATCAGAAAATCGATCTCGAGGCCTGCTCGGTCACGCCAGAAGAAGATCGATGGACGCTCACCTCGATCGTGGGCTGCTTTGAGCATCTCGGAGTAGACCCACGTTTCAAAGAGAGAACCACGCATGGGATGAACGGCAAGCTCGCTCGTGGAACGGATTCCGAGCAGCCAAGCCGCGAGGCCCGAGTCCAGAAAATACAGCTTGGGCGATTTGATCAGCCTCTTCGAGAAATTTCGGAAGTAAGGAGGTAGCGTATGAACGATGTAGCTCGCCTGCAGAACCGAGATCCACGCCCGAGCCGTATTGTGAGTGATGCCGCAGTCCGAGGCGAGGGCCGAGAGATTCAGCAATTGACTGCAGCGGGCCGCGCACATTCTGAGAAATGTCTCGAAGGTGGAGAGATCTCGGACATTGATCAACTGTCTCATATCGCGTTCGATGTAGGTCTGCACGTAATTTCGGTACCAGTCGGAGGGGTCGATCCGGCGGTCGTGTACGGGCGGGTAGAAGCCGCGAAGCAGCAGATCGTCGAGGTGCTCGGCAAGGAAGCCGCCATCGGCCAGTTCTGCCGAGGAAAACGGGAGAAGAGTCATCATGGCAACTCTTCCGGCCAAAGACTGGGTGATTCCAGAAAGCAGCCCGAATTGCTGCGATCCAGTGAGGATGAAGCGTCCGGGGCGTGGATCGACGTCGACGCATCCCTGTAGGTAGGAGATGAGTTCGGGGGCGCGCTGAACTTCGTCGAGCACGACTCCGTCCGGAAACCTGCTCAAGAATCGCCGAGGATCTTCGGTGGCGAAGCGGCGCTGGTCCGGATCTTCGAGCAAGACATACGGAAGATCAGCAAAGAGTCGCCTCACCAGCGTCGTCTTTCCCGACTGCCTCGGTCCCGTCACCGCTACCACCGGGTAGGCCGCAGCAGAGGAGAGAACGGCATCGCCAATCGTACGATCTATAATCATGGCAATAGGTTACGGCCGAAGCGGGCAGATTGTCAAATCAATTGACAATCTGCCCGAATGCGCGAGAAAAGTCGCGCCCCTCTGCATTCGCACCCGAGGCGGAGCGGTTCGGCTTCAATCCGGCGGAGATGGTGGGGGGCAGTGGAAGAGCCAGTGGATGGCGGTGGGGGTGGTGAGTGGGCCGATGATCTCGCCGGGCGTGGAAGTGGTGATGGCTTCGGCGAGCGGGCGTTCGAGAGCGGCGAGCGGGAGTCCGGAAAGGTCGGCGAGGCGAGCCTCGATTCCGGCTTGGTCTAGGGTCTCGATCAGCGCCGTCGCGTTTGGGAAATCGAGGGCTTGACCTTGAAGGAGCGTTTCGAGAGGCTGCGCCACGTCTTGGGATGTGGAAATCGTCGATTCGGCTGAGGGGGCGGTCGATTCTGCGGGCTGGGGAGAAACGGTGGGGATGGAGACGAGCGTTGCGCAGGCGATCGTGGGTTTGATGCGAGCGAGTCGACGCTCGGCGTGGGTGAGGAAGGCGGGGCGCTTTCCGTTTCGCTTTCCGACGAGCGCGAGTTGCTCGCGCGCGCGTTGCGGCATCGCGGTCTCCGATGTGTCGTCGTCGAGTGCGGAGAGCCACGCGCGCCATGCGAGCAGACGCCCTTTGGCGGAAGAGCCGGCGAGCCAGCCGTGGATGTCGAAAAATGCGCGGGCGGCGTCGACGGCGAGTCGTTCCGCGGCGTCACGAGGGGGCGGGGGTTGGAGAAGGGCGCGCATGGCGTCGACGTCGCGGTGCGTGATCCGCACGTCGCCGATGGTCGCGGGCACTGCGGCACCGGTCTGTTTCGCGGTGGTCGTCTGCGCCGACGTCGTCGCATGCGGTCGAGAGACGACCTGCGGCGAGGGGGCGGCGGCTTGCGGAGCGGCCGCCGGGGTGGTGTGAGGGGCGATGAGCGCCGCGATGCAGGAAAGCATCGCGGCGCCGATCGGGCGAACACTACGGAGCGGAAAGATCATCGAGAACTCCAGAGGCATAACAATTGACGATCATGGTGACGCCTTGGGTCGTAACGAAGCGTTTGTCGAGCGTAACGTGCAGGCAGCGGCCGGCGAGCGAAACCTGCGAAGAGGTGATGGCCGACATGTAGTCGATCTGCGGTCCTCCATCGATCCAGGTGTAGCTCACCGGGGTCGACGGGTCGTTGCAGTTGCCCGTCGAGCCGGGTTCGCGAATTCGCAACTCGAGATCGAAGTCCGAGATATCGGTCTTGGACGACATGTCTTCGACTTGATAGGCGACGCACTTGGTGATCTCCGTTCCCGTTCCCATCGGCTGCGAGAAGGGGAAGTAAGAGAAGTCCGTGCTCGCCGCAGTGAAGCTGACGACGCGAACGTTGTTGGCCCACGGTTCCATGCCGGCACCCGACTCGAAGAGGCGCATCTTGAGGCGGCCCGCTCCGGTCAATCGGCTCGTGCCGATGCCCCGCTGCGAGGTCGAGGTATCACCCCAGGCATGGTCGTGGCGGTCTCCCATGGCGAGCATGATCGTATGCAGTCGCCCGGGATCGTTGATCCATGTCTGTCCCGACGCGAGGTACTGATCCTTGACCAGGGCGGCCGCGCCGGCGACGACCGGCGCGGAGGCGCTCGTTCCGTTGAAGCATCCACCGCCCGTGCCGCGCAGTCCGGCCGCGGAAGTCACGCCGCAGAATCGGTTGAGCGTCGTCAATGAGACACCCGCGACGCAGCCCGTACACGTGCTGCCATTGACGATGGCATCGATGCCGCCGTTGGCGGAAAAGTCGGGGTCGGTCATACAGTTCGTATAGGCGGACTGGCAGTTGGGCTCTGCCGCATTCATCGCATTGACCGCCATCGTCTTCGGTAGGTCGGCAGGCGAAGAGATGTTGCAGACATCGCTTTGGGCGATGCAGGGACCGTCGCCGGCCGGACAGTCTGCGTCTAGCGAGCACTGCCGGCGACGGTTTCCGGCGCACACTCCCGCATTCGGGTTGCCGGCGGAGACGACCATCAAGATGCCGTCGTCGAAGGCGTTTTCCGCCTCTTGCTCGTGCGGAGCGACCGCTTCGAGGCTGCAGTTGGTCGCACCGTCACTGACCCAGCTCCATGAGTTGTTGGTGATGTCCACCGCGCGGTCGATGGCGTCATCGAAGGCGTCGGCGAATCCCGAAGACGTGGCCGTACCGTCATCGGTATCGTTGTCCGCCATCTGCCCGAAAAAGATCAATCTCGCCTCGCGAGCGATGCCGGTATTTTCGTTTTCCCAATTCACACCATGACCCGCCTCTTCGGTCCATGCCGAATCGCCCAGCGGCCACGGATCGCCCTGGCCCTGAGTGTAGTCGCCGAGAATCACTGAAGAGACCAGGGTCCCGTGCGCGGCACTGGCGTCGTTGTCGCGATAGAACGAGACCGGCTCGCAGTAGTTGCCGTCCCGGTCGAAGTCGTCGCAGCGGAACAGTTCCTGCAAACGACTGGCACCGCTGCAGTCGGCGCCATCGAAGAGAAAGCAGGCGTCTTTTTCGAGTTGGTCCGGCTCGACGACGCCGATGGTGATGTCGCCGAATCCATGGCGTTGGGGGTTGGCTCGTTCGCCGGTGTAGCCCGCGTCGAGAAACTGGCGTGCATCGACATACGAATCGGAACGCAGGTCATCGAGGCGTGGATGTCCGCCGGAGGTGACGCTCTCGCCGCGCAGGAGGGAAACGCGGCGCAGATCCTGTCGTGCGAGCAGGACCGGGACGTCGGATGCGGCAAGGCGCGCGGTGATCCAGCCGCCGAGCTTCCCGCGGGAGACCACGTCGCCGCCAAGGCGTTCGATGGCTTCGACGACGGGTCCGAAGAGGCGCTCGGCCAGTTCCCGGCGCTCGTCGAGCGCACGTTGCCGCCGTTCTCGAGCCTGAGCGAAGTCCTCGGCGGCGAGCGCGAAGCCCTCCGGGCGCAGAGGAACGTTCCACTCCGGCATGCCGCGGACGTCGAGCACGAGGGGAACCATCGCCGTTGGATCGATGGTCGCAAGTTCTCGCTCGAGAGCCGGATCGACCTTCGGTGGCCCGAGCACGATCTGCGGTCGAATCGGCGAGGGGTTCGAAGATCGCAGCACGCGATATCCGTACTGTATGACCTCGCCGTCGCGCGAAGCCGACCACGCTTCCACGTTGAAGATCGAATCCTCACCGAGCCAGCGCCACGGCCGGCCCGCCCGCTGAGACGTTTCGTCGTCGAGATCGCCGATGACCTCGCTCCACAGCACGACGCCGTCGCGAGTTTCCTCGCGGATCGAGCTGAAGACGACTTCCTCGCCGGCCGTTACGCGCAGATCCTCGTCTTTTCCGGTCTCCGAGCGCGTTTCGAGCGCTTCTTCCGGTGGAGTGTTCGAGGGGATCGCTTTGCCGGCCTGTTCAGCCGAGAGCAAGGCGGTCGTCGAGGGGAGCACGGCGAGCACCGCCGCCGCCAGCAGGTGGATGGGACCACTTCTCATTTTCATCGTGATGACTCCTTTCCTTCGGATCGAACGCATCGACCGCAGGTCTTCAGCGTTGGAACACGAGTACGAGGATCGTTCCATTTCCTTCGGCGAGCGGTTCGAGCGCTTTGCCGATGACTGTTCCGGGTAGGGGGTCGCTGCTGCGCATCGCGTGGCCCGGAGTGGGCGAACTGACCAGAAGATCTCCCGGAGCGATCGCTCCCCACGCGGCATCGACGCGACAGGGAACGACACCGGAAAGTGCGACCGCCACACGACCTGTTGCGCGCTCGTCGTCCGCTTCATCGACGAGAACGAGACCGGCGTCGTCGCCGGCGATGCCGAGCACCGCGCGATCTTCGCCGCGCTCTGCGCGCCGTACGGTGCCGGGCTGCAGCGGATCGAGCACGACGACATCGCCTGCTTCGATCGCCTCGCCGGCGTCGTAGAGCATGGCCACGCCGGGCCGGATGGCACGGAACGAGTGTGCGCGCACGCGTTCGCTGCTGTGCTGTGCACCGATCGTCACGGGTGCGGCGCTCTGGTCGACGCGGTCGGCAGGCGGTTCCGATACGGCGGCGCTGACCGCCGCGTTCGGGCGGGTCGCTCGACTCCGCTCTTCTGATTCTTCTTCCCGGATGCGCGTCGGTCGTGCGACCAGTGGTTCTTCCGGATCGGCCTCGCCGATCGCCTGCCGCAGCGCCAGCGCTGAGGGGCCGGCCGTATCTAGAGCTACGTTTCCGATCTCCGCACCGGCCATCGTGCGATAGCGCGTCGCGGCGCTTAGCTCACGGGCCTCCGGTACCACGCGGTAGATCTCATCCCATGCGTTCTGCATCGGAAGCGGCGAATCGCTGCGTCGAGGTCGGATCACGGGCGAATCTTCGTAGCCGAGACGCAGCCCGAAGACGATCCAGTCGAAGGCCGTATCCGAGGAACTTCCCGGACGCGCGCGCACGACGAGTTCCTCGGGTGTCAGCGAGGCGACATAGAGTTCGGCCCATTCTCCGCGCGGCGTGAGTTGCGCACCCAAACCGATCTCCGGATGAGCGACCATCGCGAAGGTCGCTCCGAGAGGTACGCGCGCTTCACCATCGACCAAACGGCCGTATCCACGGGTGAAGACCGCGGCCTCGTCCCCTTCGAGCGAGGTGTAGACGATTTCCAGATCTTCGCGCTGCGGGTGGTTCTGAACGAAGTTCTTGGTCAGTGCGGTCAGGTTGCCGTAGACATGCAGGCTGTCGGAGAATTCGAAGCGGTCACTGCTACCGCCGCCCGCGCCGGGAAGATCGTCTCGCCAGCGCAGCCATTCATCATCCATCACGGCATTGTCGTAAAAGAAGATCCACTGATCGACGTCATCACCGGCAACGCCGTCGCCGTCGGCATCCGGTCCGTAGTCGAGCATGACCAATGTGCGATCGAGATAGAGCGTATCTTCGATCTCTACGTCGCCTTCGATATAGAGATCCTGCGTGCCGTTCATATCATCGCTGTCGGGAACGTCGCCGAGATTTCCGAGATGACTGAAGACCTCGGGTGAACCCTGGGTCTGTCCGACCCGCAACGATCCGGCGATGGCCAGCGCGTCGGAGAACTCGAATCGCTCGGCCGCTTCGTCCCACTTGAGTTCTTCGCTGACCGAGCCGTCGTTGAAAAAACGCAGGCGTTGGTCCCCGTCCGGCCCGTCGTTGTCGATGTAGAGCACGCCGCTGAAATAGGCATCGCCGTCGACCTCGAGGTTCTCTTGAACGTAGACATCTCCCGGGCTGTCGAAGTCGGCGCCGGCGGGGCTGCCGGACGTGCCGAATGCACTGTAGCCGAGCGGCAGGTTGGCCGTGTTTCCAGCGATCAACGGGCCGTCGAGCTGCATGCCGGCGGTGGCTTCGAAGACGCTGTCCGCTCTATCCCAACTCAAGCGCTCGGCTTGAGGATCGCCGCTGTCCGCGAACCAGATCGTCGCAAAGAACTCATCGACGAGGCGCAAAGAGCCGTTGATGTCGAGCGCGCCGAGCGTCAGCTTGCCCGTCTTGCTCTGTTCGGTGGCGGAGGTGTCCAGGAAATCGCCCGCATTCATGCCGCCGAGTTGAGTGGCGTTGAGCGCATAAGCAGCCGAGAGCACGCGCGTGCGCGGAGCAAGGGTTTCTCCGCTGATGCGGATTTCGAGCCAGACAGCATCGAAGTCGCGGAAGACTTGGTCGAGAGACGTGTAGGTTCCCGCCCCGGAACCGTCGCTGACCGTTCCACCGCCGAGCGCAGCCACGAACAGACCGCCGTCGACATCGATCGCGTCGGGGCCGGTGTGGGCATCACAGAGAATCTCGCCGCCCGCCTGTTCGGCATCGAAAAAGCAGAAGGTCATGTCCCAAGTGCCGGTCAGCGCTTCGTCGTTCGCGTCGCGCAGCACGCCTTGGTAGTTGATCAGCGCCGGAGGCGCCGCCGCCCAAGCGAGCACGGTCGTCAGCAAGAGCAGCCATCCCACAAGCCACATTCGTTTCATCTCGAGACTCCTTTTCTTTTCGTTTTTCTTACGGACATGCCGAAGAGGGCTCGCGCGTTTGGCCCGATGAGGCTTGCCCGAGCGTGCCGCGTTCTCCGAGACGGTTGACGGCGGCGACGAGATAGAGGTATCCCGCACCCGTCGCCGGGGTTTCGGGATCTTGTGCCGTCGTTCCGGTGATGTCGTTCTGCAGGCAGACTCCGTAGGGGTCGACGCCTACGGCGCCAAGCGCGTCGCGGTAGAGTTCAAAGGTTCCGACCGAACGCTCGCCCGCCCAAGTGAGTTGGTCGGGACCCGGCAGCCGCAGCTCGCGCACCTCTCCCGGTGGACGCAGCGGCGGCACGAATCCGCCTTCACCGCGGAACGAAGCGCTCGTTGCGGTCAAATGACTGATCGGCCCGGCAATGCTCTCGAGCGTGACGCGGAAGTTGGCGGAAGAGCCGACGACGGCTTCGGCCGGCCGACCTCCGGCATTGAGCGCATGCTCTTCGAGGCGGAATGAGGCGCTTTGCTGAGCTGCCGCAGGAACGAACTGAGCGGCGAGCACCGCAACACTTGCAAAGATTCCGTAGACGATACGCACGACCTATACCTCCCTCTGCCTCGATCAAGTCACGTATTGGGGAGAGGGCGTTACAGTGCGACGCAAAGAAAATGTTATCGACATGAAAATCATCGCTGCGCGCGTCCGGCGATCTGCGGTGTCGGGCAGGCGAGCGCCGTAGAAAAGGGCGCGGTTTCTCGGCCGAAATTTTCGCTGCAGCCGTGACGGCTCGGTGCGCGGCGGGGCCTTGCTTCGCTCTTCGGCGGGTGCTTGGGTATCAGCCGAATTCCTCAGCTGCTGCTAGGATCTCTTCTCGAACTCTCATGTCGTTACGGAGAATCTCGCCATGGCCTCGTATCGTTCGCTTGGAGCCTTCTTTCGAATCGCCGGCATTTCGTTCCTTCTTTTCGCCACGATCGCGCTCGCATCTGCGGCGGACTCACCGAGCGAAGGGGAGGCGCCTTCACCCTTCGAAAACTTGGAGTGGCGTTCGATCGGCCCGGTGAACATGAGCGGCCGCGTGGCCGACGTCGAGGGCGTACCGGGGAATCCCGATATCGTCTATGTCGGTGCGGCATCGGGCGGTGTGTGGAAAACGACCAACGGCGGGCTGACCTTCGAGCCGATCTTCGACGATCAACCGATCGCGTCCATCGGCGACCTGGCTCTCGCTCCGAGCAATCCCGCCGTGATCTACGTCGGCAGCGGTGAGTCGAATGCACGCAACAGTGTCTCCTTCGGCAACGGCGTCTACAAATCGACCGACGCCGGGCAATCGTGGACGCACTTGGGCCTCGAGCAAACGCGGCATATCTCGCGAGTGCTCGTCTCTTCGGCGGATCCCGATGTGGTCTTCGTGGGCGCCATGGGGCACTTTTTCGGGCCGAACGAAGAACGTGGCGTATTCCGCAGCACCGACGGCGGCCGGACGTGGGAAAAGGTGCTCTATGTGGACGAGCGCCACGGCGTGTCGGACATGGACATCGACCCCACCAATCCCAACATCATCTATGCGGCCTTCTGGCACTTCGATCGCAAGCCATGGACGCACACGACGGGCAGCCGCGAAGGGGGTGTCTGGAAGTCGGTCGACGGTGGTACGACGTGGAAGAAACTCGGCAAGGGATTGCCCCGCGGGGTCATCGGGCGCATCGGCGTCAAGATCGCGCCGAGCCGGCCGGACGTGGTCTACGTGATCACCGAGTCGGACGAGGGCACGCTTTTTCGTTCCGACGATCGCGGTGAGACTTTCCGGAAGGTATCGGACGACGTGCGCATCGTCTCGCGAGGTCTGTATTACACCGACATCCGGGTGGATCCGCAGGACGAAAACCGCGTCTACGCCGTTTCGAGCCGTCTTTTCGTTTCGATCGACGGTGGACGCAGCTTCCGCCGCATCTCCCGTTCCACGCACGTCGACTACCACGCCTTGTGGATCGATCCCACCGATCCGGGGCGCATGTGGCAGGGGCAGGACGGTGGGGTGGCCGTGTCCTACGATCGGGGCGAGACCTGGGAGCCGATCCGCAACCTTCCCATCGCGCAGTTCTATCAAGTCTTTCACGACGATCGCCGACCGTTCTACTACGTGGGCGGTGGACTGCAGGACAACGGCACCTGGTACGGCCCGAGCCGCACGCGCGAGCCGGCGGGCATCCTGGAAGACGATTGGCGCATGATGAGTTTCGGCGATGCCTACTTCGTCGTGCCGCATCCTGAAATCGAGGATCTCTTCCTCTCCGAGTCGCAGGCTGGAGGCATCGTGCGCACCGACATGCGCACGCGCCGACAGATCGACGTCAGCCCCCAGCCTCGCCGCAACGACGGCGGGCCGGTGGGCGAGTTGAAATATCGCTTCAATTGGAATGCACCGATCATCGCTTCGCCTCACGATGCGCAGACGGTCTATTTCGCAGGAAACGTCGTCTTCCGCACGCGCGACTTCGGCGATACGTGGGAGGTGATCAGTCCGGACCTGACCACGAACGATCCGGCCAAGCAGGGAGAGGCGGGAGGGCCGGCCTGGAAGGAGAACACGACCGCCGAGTACCACTGCACGATCATCAGCTTCGCCGAATCGCCGGTCGAAGCCGGTGTGCTCTGGGTCGGCACCGATGACGGCAACGTGCAGATTTCGCGCGACGGGGGCGCGACGTGGACCGATGTGACGCGCAATCTTCCGGGTCTTGCCGACTTTTCTCCCGTTTCCCATATCGAGCCATCCCGCCGAGCAGCCGGGACGGCCTATGCGGCCTTCGATCGGCACATGTTCGACGACTTCCGGCCGCACCTCTTCCGCACCACGAACTACGGCAAGAGCTGGAAGCGCCTGTCGACCGAAGGCATTCCGGAGACGGCATGGATTTGGGTCGTACGCGAAGATCCGCGCAATACGGACCTGCTGTGGGCCGGCACGGAACTCGGCCTCTATGCCTCCTACGATCGTGGTAAGAGCTGGCGCCGGCAGCACCTGAAGAACCTGCCCACCGTCGCCGTGCATGACGTGCTGATCCATCCGCGCGAAAACGATCTCATCTTGGGCACGCACGGCCGCGCGATCTGGATCTTCGACGATGCCACACCGTTGCAGCAGTGGAGCGAAGATCTCGCCGAAGGCGGCGCGCACCTCTTCGAGATTCGTCCGGCCGTGCGCTTTCCCGCCCGTTTCACGCGCTACGGTCTAGGCGACAAGGTGCACCGCGCGCCCAATCCACCTTCGGGTGCCTTGATCACCTACTTCCTGCCCGAGTCGCTCGAGCCGAAGCCCGAAGAGCAAGCAAACGACGCGCCCGAGAAGAAGGCGACACACGCCAAGCCTCGGGAAGAGCGGATTCGTCTGGAGATCCTCGACGCGAAGGGCAAGGTCATTCGGACCCTGGACGCGAAGGACTTGGGCAAGAAGGCCGGGTTCAACCGTGTGGCCTGGAATCTCGCCATGGATGCAGCGCGCCGGCGCAAGCCGCCCGAGCCGGAATTTCTCGAATTCCGCGGGGCGCCGCGTGGCCCCATGGTTCTGCCCGGAACCTACACGGTGCGCTTGACGGTCGATGGACAAAGCCGCGAGCGATCGGTCGAGGTCGCCATGGATCCGCTCGTCGAGGTGTCGGCCGCTGACTTGCAACGGCAGCAGGAGGCGGCCGTTGCTCTGCGCGACATGCACTCGGTGATCAACGACGGCTTGAAAGGAATGGACGTCGTGGCCGAGCAGCTTTCCGCGCGCCGCGCTTCGGCCCAACGTCTAGACGAGGATTTCTCTGAGGCAGTCGAGGCGGCATGGAAAGAGCACGACGAGGCGGCGCGGGCGCTGATGAATGGCCTCGCCCGTGAGGAGGGAAAACCTTTTTGGAGCCAAGGGCCGCGCTTTGCCGAGCAACTCGGTGCTTTGTTCTTCCGGATCGACGGGCAGTTCGCCGCCCCGACGAAGGCGCAGCTGCTATGGCTCGAAGAACTGCGAGCGGAATACACGCAGCAGGTCACCAAGATCAAGCGCTACTTCGGCGAAACCGTGGTCCATCTGAACTCGGCGCTCGAAGAAGGGGGTGTGCCGCCCGTGACCATTCCCACCTTTCCCGCCGAGTGATGCAGAGGCGTCGCTCGAGCGACGACGGCTCAAGCAAGGCGCGCGCGGCAGGCGTGGCCGAAGGAGTAGGTGAGGATGGAGAGGAGGATCGCCGGCGCGAGGGACCAGAAGAGCATTTCGCGAAAACGGGTAGCGATCTCGACGGCATCGGCGGAAATGAGGGCCGAGATCAACTTGGAGCCGACGAGAAGGATGGAGCCGCCGGCGGACAGGCCTGTGAGCACGGCGACCGGATGCTTGGGACGCGCGCCGAGCAGGCCGGCGGCGAAAGATGCGACCACCGCGGAAGAAAACATCACGAGAATGAGGATACGCGGGTCATAGGCTGCCGCACCGCGGTGAGTGAGCATCGCAAAAACGCAGGCGGTGACCGAAAACAAGGGTGCGAGCGGAGAGAGCAGGAGCCGCTGAAGATCGCGACTTTGCAAAGCGCCCATGCTCCAGATCGAACGGGCCGTCGGCGGGTCTTCTTCGGGTCGATGTGGTGAAGCCATTTCGCGGAGGCTACTCCACTGTCACGCTCTTGGCGAGGTTTCTCGGCTGGTCGACATCGCATCCTCGCAGCAGTGCGATGTGGTAGGAAAGAAGCTGCAAGGGGATGACCGTCAGTATCGGCAGGATCGTCTCCGGTGCGGCGGGCACGCGCAGAACGTGGTCCGCGCATTCCTCGATGCCCTCGGCATCGTCGGTCGTCACGGCGATCAGTCGTCCCCCTCGAGCACGCACCTCTTCCATGTTGGCCAACATCTTCTCGTATCCGGCGACCTTGGGGCAGACCGCCACCACCGGCAGCGACTCGTCGATCAACGCAATCGGTCCGTGCTTCATCTCTCCTGCGGGGTAGCCCTCGGCGTGAATGTAGGAAATCT
>JALUUK010000277.1 GCA_027021395.1 Acidobacteriota bacterium | reverse complement strand
CAGGTCCGCTACGGGATTCAGTCGGTAGAAGCCGACGTGTTGGACCTGTCTCAACCGTTCGGCACCGACAAGATCCGTATCGGGACGCTGACACCGCTTTACTACTACTCGAACAAGAACGACCTCTATCGACCGACCCAAGGGTTCGAGATCTCGCTCGCCCCGCAACTCGCTGCGGAGTTTCTCGGTGGAGATACCAACTACTGGAAGCCGAGGATCGATGTGAAAGCATGGCGTCCGCTCTTCGGCAAGCTCTTCGTCGGGGCTCGCGCAGAGGTGGCTTGGATCGACTCCTTCGGAACCATCAATCGCGACCCGGGTCGCAACCTCGTCGACGGTGTTCCGCAATTCGAGAGGTTCTTTCTCGGCGGCGATCGGATCGGTCCCCGCGTCTTCGAAACGCGGACGATCTCGCCGATTCGGCGCATGGTGCGCGTCAACCCCGACGGCACCGTGCCGGTCGATCTCGCCGGCAATCCGCAACTCTTCGATGCCTTCGTGGGCGGCAGCAAGAGCGCGCTCTTCCAGTTGGAGGTCGGGATGACCGTCGGCAAGGCTGCGACGGTCGCGCTCTTCTTCGATGCCGGGGGTGTCTACGACAATGGCGTCAACATCGGCCGAGAGGGGATGCGTTCGGCGGCGGGGGTCGAATTTCGCGTCTTCCTGCCGGTCTTCCAGGCTCCGATTCGCCTGATCTACGGTGTACCGCTGCAACAAGAGCCCGGAGACCGCACCAACGCCTTCCAATTCTCCATCGGTACCCCCTTCTAACTTTCTTCTGAACTTTCCCTACTTGCTTGGCGGCGAGGGATGCTAGGAGAGGGCGAGCAGCGCTTTTTCGAGGCGTGGGAGAGCATCTTCGATTTCTTCGAGGCTGGTCGCCCCGACGGAGAAGCGGAACCAGCCGTCGTCGCCCGAGACTCCGAACGCCGCGAAGGGCACGATGCCGATGCGCGCCTCCTCGAGAAGATAAGACCGCACGGCTTCCGAGTCGTCGAGCACGGCTCCGCCTTCGGTTCGCCGTCCGAAGGGGGCGATGCGTACCGTCAGATAGATCGCTCCCATCGGCGGGATGGCGTCAACGGGACATCCCCGGCCTTTCATCGCCATCAAGCCTTCGTAGACTTTGTTCAGTCGCGCGGAGATGGCTTTCTTGAATTCGCTCTGGTAGGCGGCGATTCCTTCGACGTCGTCGAGCCATTCGGTGGTGGCGCACTGTTCCGCGCGCGGAGCCCATGCTCCGGCATGAGAGAGCACGGCGCGCATACGGGCCACGATATCGACCGGACCGACGGCCCAGCCGACACGAACCCCCGTAGCCGCAAAGCCCTTGCTGATACCGTCGACATAGATGGTGTAGCGCGCCATCTCTTCGAAGAGTTCGCTCGGAGTCACATGAGGTGTTTCGCCGACCGAAAGCATCCAGTAGATGTGATCGTAGAGCAGATAAACGGGTCGCTCTCCGCGGGTCTCACGTCGCCGATTCTCGTTGAGCACGGCTTCGCAGATGCCGCGCAGCGCCTCGGGCTCGATGGCGGTTCCCGTCGGGTTCAGGGGCGAGTTCAACGAGATCAGGCGCGCCCCCGCGAGGTGCTCGATGATTTGTTCCGGCGTCGGAAGAAAGCGCGACGCGGCCGAGGTGGGAATGGGCACGCCCGTCGCTTCGACCATGTGCACGTAGTAGTGGTTGTTCCAACTCGGCACCGGGTAGAGCACGCGATCCTTCGGATCGCAGACGGCTCGATAGGTGCCGTAGATCACGGGCCGCGCGCCGCAGGTGATCATGATCGACTCGACGGGATAGTCGAGTCCGAGATCCCGCAGATAGAAGCGTCGCACGGCTTGGCGCAACTCGAGTATGCCGGCGGCGGGAGGGTAATTCGTCTCACCCCGCATGATGGCTGAGGCAATGCCGTCGCGAAGTTTTTCTGGAATGGGGAAGTGCTGCGGCGAAAAATCACCGACGGTGAGATCGCAAACCGTTTCGCCGCGGCTGCGTAGATCTCGAATCTCGGTCGCAATTTGCAGGATCTGCGACCCCTTCAATCCCCCGGTCATTCTCGATGCGCGAAGACCTGCTTGCGGCCCGGTTTCCGCCGCGATTTTCCCGAGGTCGATCGCCGTGCGACGTCTCGTATCCATCCCCACAGATTAGGCCGGATTCGTCTTCGGTACCACCGGCCGGGATGGCGAATCGCAAATCGAAGCGAAATCGCGGACAATCCTCAGGTCACACAAGCTCCTCGGTAGAATACGAAAGTGGGCATTGGGGGGAGTAGGCATGGGGACGAGGTCGGATGCGAGGAAGAAGGCGATGAGACGAGCGAGTCGACGGCTGAAAGGGTTCGGCACGACGATCTTCAGCGAGATGACCCGGTTGGCCGTGGAACATGAAGCCGTCAATCTCGGGCAGGGCTTTCCGTCGGAGGACGGTCCGGATGCCGTGCGCCGTGCGGCGGTCGAAGCGATCGAGCAGGGGAGGAATCAATACTGTCGCATGGCCGGAATCCCATCGCTGGTCGAAGCGGTATCAGAGCATCAAAAGCGTTTTTGGGGTCTCGACTACGATGCCGAGCACGAGATCACCGTCATGAACGGAGCGACCGAGGCCATTTTCGTCGCATTGCAGGCTCTTTGCGATCCGGGAGACGAAGTGGTGATTTTCGAGCCGTTTTACGACTCCTACCGTGCGAGCATCGCCATGGCGGGCGCGGTCGAGCGGGCGGTCACCCTTCGACCACCGGATTTCTCCGTCGACCGCAGCGCTTTAGCCGAAGCCGTTTCGGACAAAACGAAGATCATCTTGATCAACACCCCGCACAATCCCTCCGGCAAA
>JALUUK010000276.1 GCA_027021395.1 Acidobacteriota bacterium | reverse complement strand
TTCGCCTCCGGGAACGCGGGCGGGCGGAAGTCGCACGCCCTGCGCCATGGCGCCGATCCGGCGGGTCAGGGCCACGACGTGGCTCGTGGCCAAGATGCCGAAGCCCACGCCGAGCAAAGCGATCACCCCGGCGAGCAGGGGACCCGAAAAATGCGGCTCGGCCGTCACCGGCAAGCTCGGCAGGCTGGGCATCGCGGCGATCTCGCCCCCGACGTAGCGCAGCCGAATGAAGCCCATCGACTCGCCCTTGTCGTTCGGAATGCTCAAGGTGACCTCGGCGACCGGTCTTCCATCGCTGCGCGCGTCGGTGATTTGAGACACCTGGGGTTTGAAGAGCGCCGCTTCGAAGATTTTCAGATGCTCCGGGTCGAGAAATCGCTTTTCGACCTGCATCGGATCCGAAGCGGCGACGATTCTGTAATCCGGATCGACGATGATCACCGATTCGAGCGGGCCTACCGGCTCGTCGTACCACACCGGAAGGCCGGTCCTCCCATAGACGAATTGCCACATGTGGGACTGAAGGCGATTGAAATCGGCGCTTCCTTCTTCGAGCCCCTTCAAGTCGTCCACACCCCAAAGAAACGGCGCGGCAATCTGGCGAGCGTGCTCGCTAGCGACCGATTCGTACCACTGCTCTACGATCAGTTGGTTGACGGCCGTTTGCGTGTCGACCTCGTTCTGGACCTCGCTTCGGAGCGTACGCGCATCGTGAACGGTCAACACGACCACTCCGGCGAAGAGTACACTGAGGAAGGAGAGAATCAGAGCGAGCTTGACTCCTTGAGAGAAGCGCTCGCGAAACGGCATGGTCGTCCTTTCTCGGTCCGGGTGGCGAGGCGGAGAGAAACACCGGACCATGCTCGACCCGCCCGATTATGCACGAGGCTCGTTCGGATTCAAGAGGGCATAATCCTGCATCATGCTTCTTTTCTCGCCAAAGCTCGTGTTTCGGCTATCGATCTTTTCGGCAGCCATGCTGCTTGCCGTTTCCTGTTCTGCTCCGCAGCCGGAGGCGCAAGCGGAAGGATCGGCCGAGGAGGAGCTTCTCGCGGTGGACGTGGGTGCGCGACTCGCCCGCTACCCGCCGGCAAAGCTCGAATCGCCGCTCGCTTCTCTCGATCGGAATGAACGGGAATTGCTCTCTCTTCTCGTGGAAGCCGGTCGCGTCGTAGACCGGATTTTTCGCGAGCAAGCCGATCGCCGAAACGCGGACTACCGCCGGATGATGGAAGCGATGGCCGGTCCGGCCGGTGCGGCGGCGCTCGCCTACTTTCGCTTGCATCAGGGAGTCTACGATCGCGGCGAAGCATTCGAGCCGTTCTTGCGCGACGTACCGGAAAGGCCTGCCGGAGCCGGGTTCTACCCAGCGGATTTGACGCGCGAGGAGATGGAGGAGTTCATCGCCGCCCATCCGGATCGCGAAGCGGAAATGATTTCCATGACGACCCGCATCGACCGGAACGGCGAGATGCTCGTCGGAACGCACTACTCCCAAGCCTACGCGGGGGACCTAGCTTCGCTGATCGAAACACTCAAGGCAGCGTCGGCCCTCCATCTCGAGGCGTCCACTTCCGCACTGCTCGAAACCGTGGTGCACTCACTCGAGACGGATCGCTATCAGGAACAGGCCCGAATTTGGGCCAAGCACGGGGGCCAGCTGGACTTCGTCGTCGGGGCATTCGAGACCGGGGAAGACCGCCTTTTTTCTTATAAGGCCGCCTTCGAGTCCGTCATCACGGTGCGGCGTGAGGGATCGAGCGCTTTCGATGCGGCGATCGACCGGCTGCGTCGCCGCATCTTGCCCGAAATCGCGGCCAAGGGCGCCGCCCGGGTCGCGGGCTCTCGAGGCGCAGCTCATCCGCGGGCCGTGATCGTGTCGGCGGATCTCGTTCACGCGTCGGGGTATTCGCGTGCCGGTCGGATTCCACTGGTCTTTGCTCTGCCCGTGCCTCCCGACGTCGTGCTCGACGAGGGCCCCAAACGCATCATCTTGGACAACGTCGCGCGCGCCAAGAGCGCCATGGTGCTCGAGCCGCTGGCGCACAGGGTGCTCGATGCGCAGACGCGCTTCATTCCACCTCCTGAAGCATTGCCGGAATTTCTATTGCTGGTGGAGGTATCCCGCGATTTCGTCGAGGTCGATACGGCGACGGAAAGCCGCATCCTGCACGCCATTCGGGCCGAGCACTTGGCATTGCTCGCCGCAGAGGCTCGGCAGGCGGCGGCTTCACCTCGGGTGGAGGCCGCTTATGTGTTGAATCTTCTTCGCAGGGCGTTGCTCGGGCCGGAAGGCGACGATGCGGAGGGGGCTTGGCTGCAACTCGGAGCGCTGATCGTCGCCGACGCGATCCGTGTCGAAGGCGACGGATTGGTGGTCCAATGGCCGCAGGTCACTCAAAGTGCGCGGCTTTCCTTCTTCAAAGGCGAAAAGCTCGACGCGTGGGCCGAGGCTTCGCGCCCGCTGCGTTCTTGGCGTGCACGGCTGAGCGATCTTCCGGTGGATATCCGCCCCGTCTTTCCTCTTGCGGGCGAGGTGATAGACTTCGAACCACGATAGAGAGGACGACGCCTATGGTTACGATCGGCATGAACTACGATGTGATCTCCGGCAAGGAGAAGGTCTTCGAAGACGCTTTCGCCAACGTGCTGGAGGCGATGAAGACCATGGAGGGACATGGCGAGTCGAGCTTGTACCGCAAGGTCGGCGCCGACGAGCCCGCTTATCTGATCGTCTCGCAGTGGAACGACGAGCAGGCTTTCGCCGACTTCGTCGCTTCGGAGAAGTTTCGCAAGGTGACCGATTGGGGCGCCGAAAACATTCTGCGCGGGCGACC
>JALUUK010000275.1 GCA_027021395.1 Acidobacteriota bacterium | reverse complement strand
GTGATTGCGGCGGCGAGCATTCTCGCCAAGGTGCACCGTGATCGTTTGATGGTGGAGATGGAGCAGGTCTTCCCCGGATACGGCTTCGCTCGCCACAAGGGGTATGGGACGCGGGAGCATCTTGGCGCGCTAGACCGCCTTGGCGTATGTCCCGCGCATCGCAAAAATTACGGGCCAGTGAAGAGTCGGCTTCCGCCTTAGAACGACGTATCTTCCGAAACGATATAGGTTTTGAGATGGCGGCTGAAGTTCATACTGGACCAGAGCTGTTCGAGAGCATTAGTATTTACCCTCGAAACGAAAGCAGTGCTTCGGCAGGATCGCGATCGGGGAATACCCTGTGAACCCCCGGGCCGGATGCACCGCCCCAAATGAGAGTTTTCGAGGAAAACGAGAATGAGCGACGCCCGCCCGAGCGACGTGACCATACAACTGCTCCGCGACGAAATCTCCCGCCGCGACCGACAACTCGCCCAAATCGGCAGCCGCATTCAGCTCTATGCCGACGTCGTCCAAAACATGGAGATCGGGTTGGCGGTTTGGGCTCATACCGAAAGCGAAGAATCGGTCGGCTCGCCGCCGCCGGTGGAAGCCGGCAGGGGGCGCTGGCAATTGATCGCCACCAATCCGGCGGCCTCCAAGTTGTCATCGCGCCGGGATCTTTTGCGCGACGCGGCTCTCGACCACTATCCGGACTTGGCGCACGCGCCCGTGCCCGACCTCTTCGAGGAGGTTCTCGAAGCGAATGCGATCCGGGATCTCGGAGAAGTGCGCTACGGCGATGACAAGTCGCCCGACGCGGTCTTCGTCGTCAAGGTTTTTCCGCTGCCCAATCGCTGTGTCGGTGTGACCTTTTACGACATCACCGACAAGAAGCAACTCGAAGAGCAACTGAGCCGATCGCAACGTGTGGAAGCCGTTGGGCGGCTTGCCGGCGGCATTGCTCATGATTTCAACAACATCCTCACCGCGATTTCCGGCTACATCGGATTTCTCGGAGACGCATTGGCGGCTGATGACCCGGCGCAGACCTACGTTCGAGAGATCGAGGAGGCGGCTTCACGCGCGAGTCGTCTGACAGCCCAACTGCTCGCGTTCTCGCGGCGTCGTGCGATCAAGGCGCGCCCGATCCATCTTTGCTCGCTGCTCGGCGATCTCGACGAGATGATGCATCGCGTGATCAGCGAAGACATCGAACTTCTTCTCTTGACCGAAGAAGGGCCGTGCGTCGTCAAGGCCGATCCCGGGCAGATCGAGCAGGTCGTGATGAACCTCGTCGTCAATGCGCGGGACGCCATGCCGACGGGTGGGCAGTTGATCATCGAATCGGGAGTGGTTCAGATTCGCAATCCGAAGGGCAAAGAGAATCTCGAAGTTCCCGATGGCGACTACGCCGTTCTGATCGTCAGCGACACCGGTTCCGGCATGACGGCTCAAATCAAAGAGCGCATCTTCGAGCCGTTCTTTACGACAAAAGGGAAAGGAGGCGGAACGGGCTTGGGATTGGCCACCGTTCACGGCATCGTCAAGCAGCACGGGGGACATATCACCGTGGCCAGCCAGCCCGGGGAAGGTACGACCTTCTGCATCTACTTGCCCATCGCGGGCGAGGAGGCGGGTGCAGAAGAAGTGCGAAAACCAGCGGTCGCCAAGCACGGCATCGCTCATCGTATTCTGCTCGTCGAGGACGAGGCCGCCGTGCGGAACTTTGCTTCCGAAGCCTTGGGAAAGCTCGGCTACGTCGTAGAAATGGCCTCGAGCGGAAGCGAGGCACTGCGGCTATTGAAGAAGGATCCGGAACGCCGTTTCGATCTGTTGCTCACCGACGTCGTCATGCCGTCGATGAGCGGAAAGCAGCTTGCGGATGAACTTCGTTCCCTTCAACCGGAGGTCCGAGTGCTCTTCATGTCCGGCTATGCCGACGAGTATCTCGGGCCTTACGGGGTCTTGGAGGATGGCATCGATCTGATCGAAAAGCCCTTCTCCATGAGCACTTTGGCCCGAAAGGTGGGGGAGGCGCTAGCCTGACGGAGCGAGTCGTCGTATATCGAGAGGCGACGTTTTTGTTCGCAATGGAGACCTCTCGTGCCTTTTCCTCATTTTCGTCGGCGAAACGCGCAGACCCTCGGTCGTCTTCTTCTGCTGTCGTTCATCGGGATTGGATCGATGGTTTCAGTCGTCGGACAGGAACTTTGCGACGGCGTCTCGCCCGTTGAAGCCTCGACCCTCGAGCGCGTGCTCGTCGCGATTCCCGCTGTCGGGCGGCCGCTTTACGTGACGCAGCCTCCCGGCGACAAGGATCGCATCTTCATCTTGGATCAGGACGGGCGCATCTTTCTGCACAAGAGAGGCGACGCCCCTTCGTTGGTGACGGAGGTGCTGGACATCACCGCCGTCGTCGAGCCGCAGGGCTTTTCCACCAGCGAACTCGGCTTGTTGGGCATGGCCTTCGACCCGGATTTCGACGGCGTCACCAATCGCGCATTCTATTTGAACTACACGGAATCGGAAGGAGGGCTGTTCAACGCGACGCATGCCACGGTCGTCGCGCGATATCTGATGGATGCGGTCGATCCCGATATCGCCGATCCCGACAGCGAGCAGCGCATCCTGCGCTTCGCGCAGCCGGAGAGCAATCACAACGGAGGTTGGATCGCTTTCGGGCAGGACGGCTATCTCTACATCGCCACAGGGGATGGCGGCGGCGCGAACGACGAGCACGGGGCATGCGGCAACGGGCAGAATACCGGCACGTTGCACGGCAACATCCTGCGCATCGACGTTCGGAATATCGCACCGAACCCGCAGCCGCCCGAGTGCGGCATCCTCGTCGCCAACTACGACGTTCCCGGAGACAATCCATTCGTCGGGCAAGGCGGCTGCGATGAGATCTGGGCCTACGGATTGCGCAACCCCTGGCGGAATTCCTTCGACCGCGCAAACGGCGACTTCTACATCACGGATGTCGGCCAGCAATGCCGGGAAGAGGTCAATTGGGTTTCCGGGGCAAGCAGCGGCGGAGAAAACTACGGCTGGCGCGTGATGGAAGGGAGTCGCTGTTTCGATCCGGCGAGTCCTTCCGATTGCGATCCGGCGGGCGTCGCCTGTGGTTCGTCACCGCCTTGCCGAGATCCGAGTTTGACGGATCCGGTGCTCGACTATCTGCAGACAGACTTTTCGCCGACCGCATGCTCGGTGATCGGAGGCTACGCCTACCGAGGGTGCCGCATATCGAACTATCAAGGGCACTATTTCTACGGGGACTATTGCAACGGTTTCGTCAAGAGCTTCTTGATGGACGGCGGCGTACCGACTCTGCATCAGGATTGGGCGGGACTGGCGCTTGGAATCAACAACCTCACCAGCTTCGGGGAGGATACCCAAGGTGAACTCTACATCGTCGATCGCAACCGTGAGATCACCAAGATCGTTCCTCCGCTGACCGATTTCGAAGTTTCCGGAGCAGGAGCTGCGCCCTTCTTGCTGAGTAAGACGGCCGACTGGACCTGGGAAGATCTGCAATACACTTCAGAGCACCCGATATCCACCTACAAGGTTTACCGCGGCCTACCGAACGATCTCTTCTCGTGCATCCATCAGACTCCCGATACGCGATGGGCCGGCGATCCGGACGATCCCTCGAGCGGCAGTCTTTTCGCCTATGTGGTGACGGCGGTGAATTCCGGAGGCGACGAGACGAAAAGCGGCAATCCCGTGAGAGACCTATCCGCTGCTCCTTGCCCCTAGCTCGGGCGGGACTCGGAGGTTTCCTGAGTGCTTCAGGCTAGATGAGGAGATCGTCGAGCGCTTCTAGGGTGCGCTGGGCGACCGTTTCGGGAGAGGCGTCGGCATCGATGATCCTGACTCGCTCGGGTTCTGCTGCGGCGATCTGCAGGAACCCCTCACGGACGCGTTCGAAGAAGGATAGGTCTTCGTCGTCGTAGCCTGCGCCGTCGCTGGATCCGCGTGATCGAGCGCGCGCCAAGCCGACATGCGCTTCGACGTCGAAGAGCAGCGTTCGTTTCGGCCGGATGGTCAGCGGTTCGAGCGCGTGCAGGGCCTCGATGACATCGACGCAGCGACCTCGTCCTGCTCCCTGGTAGGCGCGGGTCGAGTCCAAAAAGCGATCGCAGAGCACGATCTCGCCTCGGTCGAGCGCGGGGAGGATCACGCTTTCGAGGTGATGGGCGCGGTCGGCGGCGTAGAGATAGATCTCCGCCATGCCGAGTTCCCGCCAGATGGCGGGGTCCTTCAATAGCCCGCGTATCGATTTTCCCGCCGGCATGCCGCCTCCCGGCTCATGAGTGGCCAGAACGCGGTGCCCTCGTGCTTCGAGCGATCGAGCTAGGCGCGAAATCTGGGTCGACTTGCCCGCACCCTCGATGCCTTCGAACGAGATGAAGAGTCCGGATGAAGTGCTCATGTTCCGATGATACTCCCAGCTCAAGCGGCGGGACCGGCCAGCCATGGGAAGAGAGGTCTGAGCCGCTCGTAGTCGGCGCCGGTGTCGAGATCGGGAAGAAGCGGAAGCTCCCGATGGTTCAAAGAGGCTTGCTTCAGCCGGAGGCGA
This sequence comes from Acidobacteriota bacterium, assembly GCA_027021395.1. Lineage (GTDB taxonomy): Bacteria > Acidobacteriota > Polarisedimenticolia > J045 > J045 > JALUUK01. The sequence continues at coordinate 8,143 of JALUUK010000275.1, read as the reverse complement.
GTCGTTTCCGCCGTCCTCGCCGAACTCCAAGGCACGTCGACAAAGGGTGCCGAAGAGTCATGCGCCAGCCCGAGCAAATAGTATCCTCCGTCCTCGGCGGGGCCGAGCACGGCATCGTCGTCTTCGAGGACGGCGAAGGCTCGGTTCAGAAGGTCGCGGGTGATGCCCGGACAGTCCGTGCCGACGGCAATGACCCGTTGCGCACCGCGGCGGAAGGCTCGATGAAAGCCGGCCTCTAGCCGCGCCCCAAGGTCGCCTTGCTGCTGAGCCTCGAAGGCGGGATGCGTCTTCGCCGGAATGTCTTCAAGCCAACACGCCACGTCGGTGAGTCGAGCGGGAGGGTCGCAGAGGATGGTGCAGCGCCGCGCCTCGGAACAGGTCGCGAGGACCGTCTTCACCGAATGGCGGGCCATGCGCGAAAACACGCCGGCGGCCTCTTCCGAGCCGAGATGCTTTGCTAAGCGCGTTTTGACCCGGCCGGGTTCGGGGTACTTGAGGAAGACCAGGATCTCTTCGCGGGGGTGAGCGCCGTTTCTCGCTTCGACTTTTCCGATCTCTGCATCTTTGGAGGCGCTCATCGTGCGCGCATCCAAGTTTCGAAGTCGTCGAGATCACGGCGAATCTGCTCTAAGAGCGCCTCCGATGACGCGAAGCTCTTTTCGTCCCGCAGGCGGTGGATGATCTCGAGATCGACGTGCGTTCCGTAGAGTTTTCCTTCGAAGCCCGGAAGATGAGTTTCGATCACTTTTCGGTCTTCACCGAAGGTCGGGCGCACACCGATATTGGTCACACCGTAGCGATCGAGATCTTTGCCGATCATGCGGGTGATATAGACCCCGCGGGCGAGAATGAATTCGTTCTCGGCCTCGAGGTTCGCCGTCGGTACGAGGTGGCGGTGTCCGCGTCCCGACCCTTTGACGATCGTCCCCGTGAGTCGATAGGGGCGGCCGAGCAGGCGTGCGGCTTCGCTCACCTCTCCCCGGTCGAGGCATCGGCGTATGCGCGACGCGGAGATGCGCGCGCCGGCGTCTTCCACGCCCGTTAGCGCAAAGGCCGAAAAGCCATGCTCTCGACCGATCTCGCTGAGCACTTCGATATCTCCCTCGCGCCGACGCCCGAAGCGGAACTCAGGCCCGACATAGACTTCGACGAGGTTCAGCAAGGCTAGGACTTGCTCTTCGATGAAGCGCCGAGGGGGCATGGCCGCCAAGGACTTGGAAAACGGAAGGATCAGCGTCAAGTCCAGGCCGAGACGCTCGATCAGCGCGATCTTTTGCGTTGGAGTCAGCAGAAGCTTGGGGGCTCGTTCAGGAGCCATGACACGAATCGGATGCGGTGCGAAGGTGACCACCGCGGCGAGGCCGCCGATCTCTCGTGCGCGGGAGACGACCTCTTTCATGATCATCTGATGGCCGACGTGCAGGCCGTCGAAGTTGCCCATGGTCGCCACGACCGGGCGGCCGTCCGATACCTCGAGCGTTCCGCTGCGATCGATGACGATCACTAGACGTTTTCCCAGACGACGATGAGCACTTGCAGGACGAGATTCGCGTAGAACCCGGCGAAGAGGTCATCGATCATGATCCCCCAGGCTCCCGGAAGCGCCTCCAATCGTCTTGCCGGCCAGGGCTTGATCACATCGAAGAGTCGGAAGAGGAAGAACGAGGCCGCCAAGTTCATCCATGACGGTGCGATGAGAAGGGTCGCTACGAGATATCCCGCGCTCTCATCGATCACGACTTGGCCCGGGTCCTTGCGTCCGAAGAGTTTCTCCGCCCCGGTTGCCGCCCAAAGGCCGAGCAGAGTGACCGCCACAAGGGCTGCCGCATGAAGTGCGAGGTTGTCGAGCCACCACAGTCCGAGCACCAAAGGTACGGTGGCGGCCGTTCCGACCGTTCCGGAAGCAAAAGGGAAATACCCGCTGCCGAACCATGTCGCCAAAACGATCTTCGCGGCCTTCACACCCCACTCCTTCGTTGCGCGCGGAGGTCCTGCGCATCGTCGATCGTTTGCGCGAAGAGTTCGCCCGGCCCCGCGTCTTCGATGATGCAACGCATCCATGATCCCGGTGCGTGGTCGGCAGCATTCGTATCTTCGATGATCACGCAGCCGTCGACTTCGACGGCTTGTCCGGACCAACGGCCTTCCACCAAGCCTTGCTGGAGATCGACGTTTTCGACCAGAATCTCCACTTCTCGGCCGATACGTTCCCGGTTGACGCTCTCAGAGACTTCCGAAGCGACATCCGAAAGGCGCTGGCGCCGCTCATTCTTGACTTCCGGGGGAACGTCATCTTCGCCGCGTCCGGCATGAGTTCCATCTTCGTGCGAGTAGCTGAAGACCGCAGTGACGTCGAAGCGAGCTTGCCGGACGAAGTCGATCAGCGTTTCGAATTCTTGCTCGCTTTCGCCGGGAAAGCCCACGATGAATGCCGAGCGGATGGCTGCATCTTCTCGCGTGCTTCTCAGACGCTCGATCAGGCTGAGAGAGGCGGTCGCCGATCCGCCGCGTCGCATGCGTCGCAGCGTATCCTCATGCGCGTGCTGCAGAGGAATGTCGAAGTAGGGGACGACACGTCGGGCGGACGCAAAGGTCTGCAGAAGGTGATCGTCGATACGAGAGGGGTAAAGGTAGTGAACGCGTACCCAGCGCGGCGCGCGATCGAGGTCTTCGATCGCTTCGATCAAATCGGCAAGGCCTCTGTGGTGTCCGATGTCTCGGCCGTAGGACGTCGTATCTTGGGCGATGAGATTGGCCTCGACGACGCCCTCGTCGGCGAGACGGGTGATTTCACAGCAGAGATCTTCGATGGTGCGCGAGCGCATGCGTCCTCGAAAACTTGGGATGGCGCAAAACGCGCAGCTCTGATCGCAGCCTTCGGAGATCTTGACGAAAGCCGTCCACGGAGCGGAGAGGCGCACTCGCGGGTCGTGGTGAGTGAACAAAGTCTGCGCCGAACCGGAAGAAGGCGGCTTGGCGGTCGCAGGGGCTTGCGGCAGCGCAATGCGACGCTCGGCTTCGGCAATGTCGTCGATTCCAACCATGGCATCTAGGTCCGGAAGAGAATCGGCGAGTTCTTCTCCGTGACGCTGCACGAGGCAGCCGGCGGCGACGACCTTTCTGCTTTGTCCTCGCTTTTTCCACTCGAGGGCTTCGAGCAGCGTGTCCACCGATTCGCGACGGGCATCCTCGATGAACGAGCAGGTGTTGACTACGACCGCGTCGGCACGTTCCGGATCGTCGACGATCGTCCAGCCGTCACGTCGCAAGCGGCCGAGGATCAACTCGCTGTCGACTTGATTCTTGGCGCAACCGAGGCTGATGATTGCGGCTTTCTTGAGCGGTGGGACTTCAGACGGCTTTCCCATCGACACGCCGGTCAGGGGTAGATACGTTGAAGCGTTCGAGGGTAGGGGATGACTTCTCGCAGATGATGAACACCGCAGAGCCACGCGACCATGCGTTCGATCCCCATGCCGAAGCCGGCATGCGGAACGCCGCCGTAGCGTCGGATGTCGAGATACCACTGAAAGGCCTCGCGCGCGAGGCCGTGTTCCTCGATACGCTCGAGCAGCAAATCGTGGTCGTAGATGCGCTGCGAGCCACCGATGATCTCGCCGTATCCCTCGGGAGCGATCATGTCCACGCAGAGCGCACGCGACGGATCGTTCGGGTCGGGCTCCATGTAGAAGGCCTTCACTTCGACGGGATAGCGATGAATCATCACCGGCTTTCCGTAGAGATCTCCGAGGATCGTTTCGTCCATCGCTCCTAGATCGGAACCGGGCTCGAACGGCGGTGCACCCGCCTCTTTCGCGCGGGCGACGTTCTCTTCGCGGGTGAGAATCTCGGCGGCCTCGTCGTAGCTCAGACGGGGAAAGGGCGTGGTGAGATTTTCCAGCTTGGAGGTGTCTCGCTCGAGAATCGTGAGTTCCTCGCGCCGGTTTTCGAGAACTCGTTCCACGATGTAGGCGACGAAGTCTTCCGCGAGTCGCATGATTTCATCGAGATCGGCCCAGGCGACTTCCGGCTCGACCATCCAAAACTCGGTGAGATGGCGTCGGGTTTTCGATTTTTCGGCGCGAAATGTCGGTCCGAGGCAGTAGACCTTTTCGAAGGCCAAGCAGGCCGGCTCCAGATAAAGCTGACCGGATTGGCTGAGGTAGGCCTTGTCGTTGAAGTAATCCGTCTCGAAGAGCGTACTGGTTCCTTCGCAGGCCGCCGGTGTCAATATCGGAGAGTCGATCAGAACGAAGTCGCGATCGTAGTAGAAATCCCGGACGGCTTTGATGACCTCATCGCGGACCCGCAACGTGGCCCAAGGTCGCCGATGCCGCATCCAAAGATGGCGATGTTCGAGCAGGAACTCGATCCCATGTTCCTTTCGCCCGATGGGATAGCCCTCGGCTCCTTGGATGAGACGGATGTCCGAGATGCCGATCTCGAAGCCTCCGGGAGCGCGGGAGTCTTCCTTGACGACGCCTACGACCTCGACTGCGGATTCATGAGCAAGCCCGCAGATGCGCTCGAAGACTTCTTCGCTCACGTCGCGCACGCTGGCTACGCACTGGCAAATCCCCGTGCCGTCACGCAAGACGACGAAGGCGATCTTGCCTTTGGAGCGAAGATGAGTGACCCAGCCCTGCAGACGCACCTCGGAGCCCGAATGGTCCGCAAGGTGTCGGATCCGTGCGACGGGAGTGCCCAAGGATCAGTCCTCGCTCTGCTCTTGCGCGAAGGCCGCCATCAGCTCTTTTTGCTTTTCGGCAGGAACCTTTTCGTAGTGGCTCATCGACATCTCGTAGTTGCCGCGATCGGAAGTCATGGCTCGGAGGCGGGCGGCGTAGTCGAGCATCTCTTCCAGCGGTACGGTGGCCGTAATGCGCACGCGTCCCGCGGAGGATTCGTTGCCTTCCGGTTTGCCGCGGTGGCGGCTGAGATCACCGAGCACGTCACCCATGCACTCTTCCGGGCAAACCACGATCACCGACATCATCGGTTCGAGGACGACGGGGCGGGCTTCCCGGACGCAGCTCATGAACACATGTCGGCCCGCAATTTGGAAGGCGATGTCTTTGGAGTCGACCGGGTGCTCCTTGCCGTCGAAGATCACGGCTTTGATGTCGACGAGCGGGTATCCGGCGATGACTCCGCCTTCCATGATTTGCTTTACGCCCTTTTCGATCGAAGGCCAGAAGTTGCGGGAAATCGCACCGCCGACGATCTCGGATCCGTACTCGAAGCCCCCGCCGCGGGGCAGCGGCTCGATCTTCATGTGAACCTCGGCGAACTGGCCGGATCCTCCGCTCTGCTTCTTGTGGCGATACATTCCCGATGCCGGCTTGGTGATGGTCTCGAGGTAGGGGACTTTCGGCTTCTGCAGCGCGGCCTTGACCTTGTAACGTCGTTCCATCTTTTCGAGAACCATCGCCGCATGGTCCATGCCGAGACCTGAGAGCATCAATTCATGAGAACGCGGATCGCGATCGAGCTTGAGCGTCTGGTCCTCTTCGGCGAGTCGCGCGAGCGCGCCGGCGATCTTTTCTTCGTCGCCACCTTCGTCGGCGGAGTGCACGGCGAAGGCGATCACCGGCTTGGGGAAGGGGATCGGCGGGGCTTTGAGGGAGATGCTCTTGTCGGGGACCAGCGTGTCGCCGGTTCTCGTTTCTTTCAGCTTGGAAACGAAGGCGATGTCGCCGGCATGGAGCTGGGTGACCTTCGTACCCTCCTTGCCCATGGGTGCGGTCATTCCGCTCATCTTCTCGTTGCACGAGCGGTCCACGTTCCAAAGCATCTGGTCGGAATGGAGCGTGCCGCAAAGAAGCTTGAAGACGCTGATGCGGCCGGCGAAGGGGTCGACGTAGGTCTTGATGACCTGGGCTATGGGTTTCTCGTTCGAGTCGACGGCAATCTCCATTTCCTCACCCGCCTCGTTCGATGCGACGAGAGGAGGAGCGTGTCCGGGATCGGCGCCCATCGATACGCAGGCACTGAGCACGGTCGTCGCACCGACCATCGTCTCGCTCGAGACCGCCATGACGGGGAAGAGAGCCCGGTTTCGCACGGAGGTATTCAGTCCCGCATCGAATTGATCATCGGTCAGCGAGCCTTCTTCGAGATAGGCCTCCATCAACTCGTCATCGCTTTCGGCGACGGTTTCCGTCAGTTCTTCTCGCGCCCCGGCGACGCGTTCTTTGAGATCCTGCGGTGCATCGACGCGCTCGACATCGCTGCCGTCACCGGTCGGGCGAACGGCCTGGCCGGTGACGAGATTGATGACGCCTTCGAGCGAGGGGCCGCTGCCGATAGGGAAGGAAACCGGCACGACATGTCGCCCGAAACGATCGATGAGTTGCTGCACGACCGCATCGAAGTCGGCGCGCTCGCGATCGAGATGGGTGACGGCAAACATGACCGGCAGCCCGGCCTTTTCCGCGTCTTCCCACATGCGCTCGGTTTGCACGCCCATGCCATCGACGCCGTGCACGACGATCAGAGCGACATCACAGCCTCGGATCGCACCTGCCGCCTCTCCGATGAAGTTGGAGTAGCCCGGCGCGTCGAGGAAATTGATCTTGCACTCCTTCCATTCCGCGTGAGCGACACCGAGGCTCATCGAGACTTTTCGCTCGTGCTCGCTCTCCGCGAAGTCGGTGACGGAGGTACCCGCATCCACCGAGCCCTTGGAGGGCGTGGCCCCGGCGGCAAAGAGCAGAGCGGAGACGAGAGAGGTCTTGCCGGCATCGCCGTGGCCGAGCACAGCGACGTTGCGGATATTCTTCGTTTCGTAGACTTTCATGCGTCCTGCTCCTCGATGCCGATGATCCGACGAGAAAGGAGGAGACTAGGCACCGGGCCGCCGGCCGTCAAGGGTTCGGCGGGTATGTTCTTGATCCAAGTCCAGTCCAAAGCGCCGCGAGCCGGGCACGGACAAAGGCCGCGGTGCGTGGTCGAAGCGGGCATGGGCTCGCAGCCGAATCTCCCTCTGCGGCCTTCGCGGCTTGGCGCACGACGCCTTGTCTTGGTCATCGGTCTCCGTCTCGGAGAAGAAAAACCGATCATGCCAAGCCGCCGAGGTCGCAGGAGGAGGGGATCGGCCGCAAGCCATGGACCGGCACCCTCTAGCGCACACTCTCCCCTCGGAGCGTAGCAAAAGTCCTCGCCACGCTGTGGTCTCCCCGACAAGGAGGTTCTAGATTGCTCATGATCGCGGGAATTCGAGGAAGACCGAATGTCCTTTTCATTGCTCGAACCCATCCTCGGACAGTTCCGGAAACGAGCGAATGCGCTCGGAGGCACGGATCTCGTCGCCAACGAGCCGACGCGGGAACCTTGCGCCCATTGCCGCTCGTGTGAAGGGCTCTGGCCGCTCGAGGGAATCGGGCGAAATCGCATCCATCTCTGCATTTCCTGTGGGGAACTGAGCGGCACGGGAGGCGCGCCACTTCATCTCTGCCCGCACTGCGCCATGCCGGGTGAGAACGAGGACGGCCATCCTCGCTGCCTGCGTGCGCGTCCGCTAGTCGATGCGCAAGAGGAGGGGACTCCACCGGAATGTCTCGTCGAAGAGATTCTGGAGACGGCCCGCCGGCACCTCGGGTGGATCGAGAGAAACGACCTCGCGCCCTATATCGCGGGTGTGTGGCGATCTTTGGGGCATGTTCCCGGAAAGATTCATTTCCTCGATCTCGGGGAACCGGCGCTGCTTGCCTTGCCCGGCAAATCGCTGCTGGTCAGCCTCGGGCTGCTGGCCTCTCTCGAGGACGAGTCGCAGATGGCGTTCCTGCTTTCTCGGGAGATCGCCATCGATTCCGGGGGATGGGTACTCAGGCGCTTCGGCTCTGCCGTCGCGAGGCGGAAGGGATGGGCGCTCCGCATCGGCCGCGGCGGCCATGGATCGTTGAAGGAGGCGCTCAACGCGAGTCTGGCATTCGGCTACGGCACTCGGGTCGAACGCGCGGCGGATCGCGAGGCGCTCGCGGCATTGATACGGGCCGACTACGACCCGCATTCGGCGGCGGCGGCCTTGCGCAACTTGGAGGGTGCCTCGATGGCCGGCTGCGGTGGACGCTTCCTGTTGGCGGCCGATCGAGCCGACTGGCTCGATCGCTCGGCGGAAACGCTCGGCCGGACCGGCTCTTCC
>JALUUK010000274.1 GCA_027021395.1 Acidobacteriota bacterium | reverse complement strand
GCGAGGACGGACGAATTCGGCAATGCTCTGTTGGAAGTCGAGGGAACCGGACGAGCTGCTAGGCGTACTGGGGATCGGATTGGTTCCCATGGCGGAAGACGAGTAGTCGGACAAAGTCGCGAAGCGATAAATTCATGCACGATGCGAACATTGTCTCTGGGCGGTTCAAGGAGGCGTGATGAAAAAATCGTTTGCAATTCTCTTGCTTCTCGTCATAAGCGCGATTGCGCATGGCGAGGAAGGGGTTCAAAAACCGCTTGACATCCGATTCGGCGAGGCGGTGGAAGTTACCGCCCTTGCGGAAGACGTTGTCTCTTACAGAGTCACGGTGTGGCTCAAGGGGAATGATGCGAGTTTTTCCGACCTCGATCTTTCGGAAGTTGAGGTCTGGGTGCGCGACAGATGGTGCACCATGCGGAGGTGCCCCGATCTTTTCATAGAATGGGGCGAAGATGCCCGCGTAGCTCTAGAAGCTACCCCACAGGGAAGGCGCTGGGTTCTTTACTTCATGGAGCCCTTTCTTGGGTGTGGAATTGAGAGATATATAGTGCACAGAAAAGTGCGCAAAGAGGTGCTGGGTTTCATAACAGAGGGTTTTTCTCCCGAACGTGGCGATACTCTCATCATCGCGAGCTGGGAGGGAAGCAAGATATCCATTCCGCTCACCGCAGAAATTTCCGACAGGGAAATTGCCATTTCAGAATTTCTGCGTGTTCGCGGTGATAGTACGCTTCCGGCGAGCGTCTATCACATAGACAATGTGCGGCCTGCGCTTATGAATCTTGCCGATTTACTTGGCGATGATGAAAGCGGTCGGAAGACGGAAATCATCCCATTGTTGATTGATTTTCCTCTTGGAGCGGAAGAAGCGGAAGAACTTCGCAGTGTGAGCGAGAGATTGCACTTGGCAAACGCGACGATTCACACGTTTGACTTGTTTCGTAAGCTTAAAAGGCCACTTCTCGCGGTAGGTCTTGGTCCTCTCGCGCGAGGGAGCGGTGGGATGCCATGGAAGCGTGGAACGACCATCGCGGAGCGCGCGCAAGAAATTGTATCAAGGTCTCGACCTCTCTACATTTCCATGCCAAAGGGAGAGCGCGTAAGTGGCGTCAGAGTGGATCTTCGCGACGCGCGATTCTCGGTTTCCGCGCCATCCGCGGTTGCAAAGCTAACGCCCGAGATTCGCCAAGAGCGGAGTATGGCTCGGATGCAGATGCCTCAATGGGGTTTAGACATCGGGCTCGAGACATTGCTTTGGCCCATGGGACCTAGGTTTGAGCATGCTCTGCTCACGATTCGCATCACGGTCGCGGAAGAGCTTCCGCACCACGTCAACGAGCTCATCGTCGATATGGCGTTGGATAAGGCGGAGTTCTTGCTTGAATCCGGAGAGCGTTCTCAGAAATACTGGATGCGCATTTCCCACAAGAATCTCACGGAGCTTCGAGAATTCGGCGAGACGACTCTCGTCTTCGATGTCGGTGTTCACAAACGAGCTTTCAGGTCAAGGCGGAGAGCGCCTACGGTCCGCGTGATCGTGCGGACTCCCGATCTCAAAGCTGGCGCTAGCGAGCAGGTTACATGGAAACACATCCCATGGAAGCTTGTTTCGCTCGCAAAGCGCAACGGGGACATATTCATATCTCCCGTGCTTTCAGACAAGAGTCGTAATCCGGTCTTTGTCGGAGGATATTATTGTGGAGATTCTTCTCCGACGGTTGGAATCTCTTCCGCGCCACAGAGCACTGCTGCTAGATTTCCGGCAGAGCTCTTTGGCGAGCTTCGCGGAAAGTGCGGCTTCTACACCGCGCGGCTGAACCTTCAGCCGGGGGTATACAGCCTATCGGTTGACGATCGCGAAGACCTGCATTTTATTGTTGAAGACCAAGCCCCTTCAATTTCATCTACGGCGCATACACCTGAGATTTCTCGGGAGCACGCGCCATAGCAAAGTCAGTGCAACGTCCTTTCCGGAAGTTCTCCGGGCGACGGATTCGGGCGCGGCGTATTTCATCTCTACGCCGTCGTTCCGCGACCCGGGAGGCCGACGAGAAGTAGGAAATCGGAAGGCTCTACCTCAACATGGAGACGGAATGACCGGAGCGGCCGGAACTCTTGCAGAAAGTACAGTTGCTTTGCCTGCTTCCCTTCCTCGACGAGCGCCTCGAACGTTGAATCCGAAAGATCGACTTTGCTCCGCCGGGCTTGCGAAGCCCGCATGATCTCCTGCACGTAGTCGAGAGGAACTCCGAGGGTACGGAAAACGGCTCCGCTAGGTCGAGCGAAGGCATGGTTTCTCCCTTTTCGAAGCGATTGAGCCGACTTGCGCTGGCCTCGACTCCGTTTCGGGTGGCCCGTTCCGCCAGTTCCCGCAATGTCCATCCTATACCGTCCCCCTCCCGTGACGTGCGCCCAGCGGCCGATTGCTACTGAAACATAACGTACAAATGGAACTCTAGGCCACTGGCTCGACCGGTGTCAATACCCCCTTCGACTGTATCTAATTGCCGTGAGTAAGAAAGTTATGGGATGCGTAGCGGCCTTGTTCCGAATACGCAACAAATTCCGGGCAGCAGCGCAACAAGACCGTCGTCATGATCGAAACACGAGTTGCCTCTTGCCTCTTGTGCTCACCGAGAGGCTGGCAGAAACTTTCCTAAGAGATTCGGAGCTCCGGAAGGCCATCGCGACCCGACTCCAGGAGTCGGCGCCAAAACCGCCCCGGTCGGAGCCTGTATTCTTAGAGGAGGTGACACGACGATCGATTTCACTTTCAGTGACGACAATCGCATTCGTATCGCCCGGTTCGGAAGGCGTACCAACGAGGAGGTAGTACGATGAGTAGCTTCGGTCTTTACAGTGGCAGTCATTTTCGCAGTGAACGGCCCCGCAAACGATTCCGAAGTCTCTTGATTTTTCTCGTCGGAATCATCGCGGCGCTCAGCATTTCCGGGGCCACCGCGGAAGGGATTCTCGATCTGACCTACGGCCCCCAAGGTGAGTTGGGATCGCTTGTCGCTCGCACGGACACCGGGCTCATTTTCGCGTTCGTGGAGGGTATCGGCGCGGAAGGAAATCCGCTGCTGCTCCTCGTCAGTTCGGAAGGAGGCGTGCGCCGCCTGATCGTGACAGATGAGGGCGAAGCAAGTTTCGAGCCACTTGGAGATCATGCGGCCGAAATCGAATTTGAGAGCGGCTTCCTGGATGGCGACGCACGCTGGAAGACCGAAGATCAGACGGCCGGCGAAGCACTGGGCGTGATTCTCGCAATCGAGGCGGAACTGGGAAGAGTAGGAACACCCCAGTACATCGTCGATGCTGGAGTCGCGCTGGCCCGCAAGACCAAACCAATGGATCTTCGTCTCGTCTCGCGGTCTTTGCCGGTTGGGGTGATGGGTTGCGGCGCTGGAGAGTTCCGGGAGGAATGTGACGATTGCTGCGATTCGGAATTTGAAGAGGATCGCAAGGACTGTCGTGATTCGTGGTCGGAGACGGATCCCGCAAGCTGGCGGAACCAACAGCGCTGCATGCAGCAGGCCGTTCTCAAGCTCGGCAACTGCTCGTTGATGTGTTCCCTCAAACCGGTAAAACCGGTAGAGTAGATCCGAAGCCATCCAAGGATTGAATCTGATATGTTTTGCATTGGGCGTAACATATCAATAGGGCGCGGTGTCCGCCTGAACCGCCCCGGGTTTCCCGGAGATCCTATTGTTTGAGAGAATGGGGTCCTGGGAAGACAAAGCCGGTATTCAAAGGAAGTGCGCGATCGAGCTGTTCGCCTGGTGTTGGAGCACGAAAAGGAGCACGGCTCGCAGTGGGCGACAATCTGCTCAGTCGCGCGGAAGATGGGGTGCACGCCGGGGACCTTGCGAAAATGGGTGAGGCAATCTGAGCGAGACCTAGGTCTCGCTCCCGGGCTGACAATGTCCGAGCGGGTGCGTTTCAAGGAACTGGAGCGGGAAGTCTGTTAGTTGCGCTAGGCGAATGAGACGCTTCGCAAAGCGACGGCGAAGGGTTCCGGTGCGGGAGTTTGGCGCAGCACATGGGTTTCATTTGCCGGACCTTCCGGTACGAGCACTCTCGTTTGGGGAGGTGCCGAGCGTTTTGGATGACCTCGCATGCGACGGGCGGGGGCGCAGCATGATGTCGAAGGCGGCCCAATGAGCCGGGTGGGGATTTCTTTCCCATGCGCTTCGGCGCGCGCGGCTGAGTGCGGCGACGGGATCGATGCCTTCGCGCAGCGAGCGGTGGAAGTCGATCATCAAGCGCGCCGAGGAATTGTCATCGACCACCCAGCGACTGACCACCGCGCCGCGTGCGCCCGTCTTCAACAGCGCCCATCCCAAACTGACTACGCCCTCGCCGGGCACGACTTCTCCCTCTCCCGTACGACATGCAGACAGGACGACCAAGGCGGAATCTAGTGGGAGCTTTGCGATCTCATCGAGTCCTAACCTTTCACCTTTCGAAAGCATGACTCCGCATCGGCGCGGATCCGTGGTCGAGGCCACGGCATGGGATGCGATGTGCAAAAGTCCAAAGCGCTCGAGTGGCCGGGAACGAAGGCCGTCGAGCGAAAACTCCTCTTTCGTCAGCAATTCCGCCGTCGCCGGCTGCCATATCTTTCGCAAGGAGGAAAGCTCGAAGGAAACCCAAGGCAGCGGTCCAAAAAGCGAATCGTCGAGCCCGACGGGTTGTCCGGCCAGCAAGACGGGGCCGCCGACGTCGGTCATCTCCGGGGGCGGTGCGGCCCAGGGCAAAGATGCCAATTCGAAGCGATGTCCAAGAAAGGTCTGTGAGCTTGAAGGCGCGGAATCGGAATCGCGACCCTCAGCGGCCGAGGTCGGCCACGGGAGGACCGACCAAGAGAGCACGGCGAGTTCTCGATGTGGAACGATGTAGATCCTCCGGACATCGTCGAGTTCATCGACGAGCGGGGCGATCAGTCCGGCAAAGAGGGATTCTCCTGCTCGTCGAGCGCTTGCGGGGAGGGCGGCGGAGTGAGCATCCTCCACCGCATTCCGCAGCAGGCGAAGAGCGGGCAGAATCTCATCGCGTCCCTCGATGGCCCGAGCCGAGACTTTCTCTTTCTTGATCGCCACGACGATCCCTCGCTTGTTTCCGATGAGATAGTCCAAGACGATTTCGTCATCCTCGAGCGCATCGCGTATGGCGAGGAGCTGCTCGGCGCCGCTGCTCGGGCTCTCGTCGAAATCTTCTCGCAGTGCCAGTGTCTTGGCCGCTCGCAGGACTTCGAGAATGCGCCCCGAGTCATCCCCGGAAGAACGATCGAAGTTCTCGGTCAGCAAGAGGGCGAGATCGACGAAGGGCTCGCTGCGTTCGCGCAGGAAGCGCAAGCCCTCGCTGCTCGGATCGAGTCGCATGCGCTGTGTGCTCAGGATTTCGATTGCTGCTTCGAAATGCTCGCGGGCACCGGCCGCATCCCCGACCTTCTTGGCCGCCAAGCCGAGAAACCACCGTCTCTCCCACAGCGAGGCAAGGATCGGATCTTCTTCTTGGACTTCGTCGAAGAGCGCGACCAGGATTCGCCGCGCTTTTTCGGCATCACCGAGAGCGAGCACCGCTCGTGCCGAATAAGCCCGTGCGAGCAGGGAGAAAGGTCGATCGAGTTGGGCGGCCTCCTCCGCCGCGAAGGAAAACAGTTCGAAGGCAGTCTGCGGATCGTTCTGCTCCATCCGGATCAGGCCGAGTCCTAGCTGTGCTTTGGCGTGTTCCGCCGGACTCTCGGTGCCGACACGGTTCAGCCACTCGGCCGAGGCTTCGAGATTCTCTTGCGCCCAAGACAAGTTGCCGAGGGCAAGTGCTGCGCCGTCGGCGAAGTCCTTGTCGCCGGAAGCCTCGGCGGCTTCGTATATCGTCCGGAAGGAGGCCTCCGCGCCGACGGCGTCGCCGAGTTCGATCAGCAGCGATCCCTGGTTGAAGTGCGCGATCCGCCGTGTTCTCTCGTCGAGACCGAGTTCGTCGATTCCTGCGAGCACGACTTCGTATTCATCGCTCGCCCCCGCAAGGTCGCCGACATCGCGCAACAGCCCGGCGTGGTTGCTACGGATGAAGATTTCGAGATCGCGGCGTCCAGCGTCCAGCGCGGCCGCAAGAGCCTGTTGAAAGAGTTCCTCGCTTTCGTCGTGACGGGCTCCGAGGTAGGCGAACCAGGCCAGTTCATCGCTGCTTCTGGCGATTCCGACCGAGTCGGGGCTCGCCTGCGCGAGTTGAAGAGCTTTTCGGTAGGCTTCTTCGGCTTCCTGGTAGCGTCCGAGCGACGTCAGAGCCAGTCCGTGTGTCCACCATGGAGCCCAAAGCCCGGAGCAGCGGCCCGCTAGCTCGCGTGCGGCGGCCTCGAGTTCTTCGACCCGGCTCTCGTCTTCGGCGGCAATCATGGCCTGCCGCCACGGGGTGTCGTCTTGCGGGCATCGCTGCAGCGTGGCGATGCGCGAATCCAGACCGGCCTCGCCGCAGCCGAGACAGACCATCACAAGCGATAGCAGGAGCACGAATTTCGAGTGGCGAAAGACTCTCATCCCCTGCGATTGTGCCCCACTTTCCACCACGGGTCGTGCGCACGGACCGAGATCTCCGGATTCACGCATTTTCATCGCCGCTTGCACTCCTAGCCGGTCGGCACCGATCTCAGCTCCGTTTCCAACTTTCTCCTTGACAAACTTAGGTATGTCTAATAATTATTAGGGGCGCCTAAGAAATGCTGGAATCTGGAGATGGAGAAAGCGTGAGCAGGCACCTGTCCCCCAACATGGAGATGTACCTCAAGACGATCTTGCGTTTGAGCGAGGGCGGGGGTGCCGTACGGGTCAAAGAAATTGCCGCATCGCTCGGAGTGACCATGCCGAGCGTGTCCGGTGCGCTACGCTCGTTGAAGGCCAAGGGGTTGGTGCTGCACGCCTCATACGGCGAAGTTCGCCTATCGGCTCGCGGGCGTAGGACGGCGGCGGAGATCCATCAGCGTTTCGAGATCTTGCGGCGCTTTCTTACGGAAGTTCTCAATCTCGATGCTCGTACGGCCGCGCGCGACGCATGTGAAATCGAGCATGTCGTCGGCGGGGAAACGCTGCGTCGCCTGATCATTTTCATGGACTATACGACCCACTGCCGCATGGATGTGCGCAAGGTCATCGACCACTTTCACGAATACCTCGAATGGCGTCTAGCCGGGGAACACTGCCGCGAATGCGAAGCGGAGGTCGAAGCTCAACAGACCGAGATGAGCACCTCGGCATCACTTGGAAGCAAAGGATCAACGGAAGCGAAAGGAAAATGCAATGGACCGCAGTCTATGGACAGCTGAGGGAGGCGAATTCCCGGTGAGACGACTCGTTGGAATCATCATGCTCTGCACGGTCATCGGAGGTTCTTCTCTGCATGCGCTTGCTCATGCATCAAATCCGGATCCGGTCGGCGTGCTCGTGATGGCGCACGGAGGCGATCCGGCGTGGAACGAGGGTGTCTTGGATATCGTTCGTCCGCTGCGTGAGCACTATCCGCTGGAGGTCGCCTTTGGAATGGCGACCGCAGACTCGTTGCAGGCGGCGATACGCGCGCTGGAAGAACGAGGCGTGCGTCGCATCGCGGTGGTTCGGCTGTTCCTCAGCGGAGCGAGTTTTCTCGAGCGCACCGAGCAGATTCTAGGCCTAGCGCCCGGCGCGCCGGATCGCCCCGAGGATCCCACGCATCACGAAGATGCGGATCATGGCGGTCATCGAATGGAATTTTGGCGTGTCGAGACGCGGGCGAGCTTCGTTCTGAGCGAAGAAGGGTTGCTCGACAGCCATCAGATCGGCGAAATCCTAGCCGCTCGAGCACGCGATCTGAGTCGGCATGCTCCGAGCGAATCGGTGCTGATTCTCGCGCATGGAGCAGGTGACGACGCGGAAAATGAGACTTGGCTGAAACGCATGGACCGCTTGGCGGAGGGCGTTCGGAAAACTCTGCCCTTTCGGGAAGTCGTCGTCGAGACGTTGCGAGAGGACTGGCCGGATAAGCGGGAGGTGGCCGAACGTCGCATCCGCGGTTTTGTCGAGCGCGCCGGTCAGGGGGGAGGAAAGGCCATCGTGATTCCGTTCCGTGTGCACGGCTTCGGACCCTACGCGGACGTCTTGTCCGAACTCGACTATGTTTCCGACGGTCGAGGACTGCTACCCGACTCGCGTGTCGCAGAGTGGATACGAGAGCAGGCAGCAGACGGTTTTGCGCGAATGGGCTGGTGAGATCGGTGCCGGGCTCCCATTCACCCCGCCCCCAAAGGTAAGAGGTAACAAGCCGGCACGACTCTAGTTCGGGGGGGCGTCGTCGAGCGTGACGCCGTAAACCCAGCCGGCATCCGGATTGCCGGCGTCGGGATGGATGAACTCGCCGTCGAGACTGATGCCCATCTTTTTCCATGGGTTCTTGGATGGAATCGGACCGAAGACCGGGCCTTGAATCACGTCGTGCAGGTTGTCAATGCCCGCGGCGAGGGCGGGGGGGCTGCCTTCGAAGCCCGTGCAGTTGCAGAGCGAATCCTCGATCTCGCAGTCGCAGTAGCAAGGACAGTCCGGATCATCATCGAGGCACTGGCACCAGACGAAGTATTCGTTCGCCGGGCACTCGGCGGCGTTCCAGCTGAGTTTGATATCGTCCTTGCTGCCGTCGAAGTCGAAATCGTTCAATTGGAGGTCGAGGTCCGTGATCTCGCAGTAGGCTACCGGATCCGGCGCGAGGCTGATCGGACATTTCTGACAGGCGGGGCCGGGTGGAGCGAGCTGAATCGTATTTTGCAGTTGAAAGTCGTTGAGTCGGTAGATGCTGTCCGAACCTCGATTGGCGACATAGACGCTTTTCCAGTCGAGCCGCCCGCGCGTGACGAGATCACGCGGATCGGAGCCGAGCGCGAAAGTTTGCACCGTGCAATCCGTCGGATCGATCATCTGCAATTCTTCGCCGAGATGGTCGAGCGCAAAGAGCGTGTATGAATTCGCACCGACACCGGTGACGCTGGCGTGCGTCAGGCGCCCTCCGGGAGAGCAAGTCCCGCCGCTCTGCAGGTTTTCCAAGGTGCCGGAATCTCCCTGCGGCCATACGGGCAGCCGCCGTCCCGATGGATCGTCGATCTTGAAGCTCAGCCCCGAGGAGGCTGCGGAAAGCTCGATCTGTCGAAGCGTCTCCACCGAAAACGACGTCCAGAGCAGGCCGTCTTTCGAAAGACGAAGAACGCTGAGGGTCGGGGCAGGGCCGCCGGGGGTCGCATCGACGACGGTGTAGAACGACTCATGTCGATGATCCCCCGCGGGTAGTCCGGCAATCGTGACATCGCGAGCCTCTCCGGTCGATTGGAGTGTGCCCCAATCGAAGACGACGGGATCGAGGCTCAGCCCAAGCAGCGCGTCCTGATCGATCACGAGCCATACGGGGGTGTTCCCATCGATCGTGCCGGCGACGTCGAGAAAGGTCTTGGTGACCAGAGAGCCGGGGTCGGCATCCGTGGGGAGATGGTATCGACGCGGCGGCGAGGCAGCACAGCCTCGCATCACCAGAGAAGGTTCGCCGATGGCCCGCGACACGTCGACGAAGCCGACCAGCGCAGGCGATGCTCTATCCAGTATGGAAATCAGGCCCTGTTGCGTGACGAAAACTTTCGATCCGGCGATTCCCGGAGAGGTCGTAAAGCAGAGGTCGGCGGGCGTGTCGGGCGTTCCGTTTCCGTCGGGATCCTCGACCGATACCGTCGCGACGACCGCCTCACTGTCCACGTCGATGACCGAGACGTCGCGCGACCCCTCATTGACGACCCAAAGTCCGGCCGCCGGGCCTTGCTGCCCGAAAGCGAGCCATCCCCCGGCGGGCAGGAAAAGTGCCAGCTCGAGCACCAGCAGCGATCGGATTGTCGGGTTCATCCCACCTCCCATCGGCCCTCGGCGAGAGAGAGGCCGCTGAACAAGTCGGCAGCCCGCCCGGTCGAATTACGAGCCGCGCGGAAAAACTTACGATTAACTGCCCAAGCGAGCATTGTAACTCGCTCCGGCGCACTAGATCGCCGCTCCATCCGGCCGCGACGAAGGGCTTTCGCCAAAATTTCACCATTCATCCGTCATGGCCGAAAAAGACACGAAACCTTCGCGAGAAGAGTGTCGTAACGCCCGTTGTATCAGAGACTTGCAGCCATCGAGGTGGAAGATCTCGACTCGCCGGCGGCCGAGCGAAAGACCCATTCCCCGGAAATCTCGAGTCGGAGGCGCCCGCTTTTCTCGAGGCGCTGTAATCGGCCCGCTTCGAGAGCGACTTGCTCATGACAGGCCGCGACGAGGTCGGCTCACCCGATCTGTCGCCTCGTTCGCCGGCCGGAGGAGCGATCGTGAGGACCATTGCGACCCGGCGCCCGCCGTCGGATACCCGGGTGAGGATTCGCCTAGCGCGTGAGAAGATAAGCGCCCGTTCGGATGCTCCCCATTCGGCCCCAGCGACATCCGAAGTCCACTGGAGGCGTCGTGGCGCTCAATGCCGAAGAGATCATCGAGGTCTACAAAGGCTTCGAAGACGGCCGGACACGCGAGACCACCGTGGTGCGGTCTTGGGTCGAAGCGGTGGTGCATGGGGGCAACTGGCGCTTCGGCGACTCGGAAGGAGTCGTCCAGGACGTCGTGCTCAAGCTCTACCAACTCGTCAAAGCCGGCAAAGTGCAAGAGCCCGGTGGCTTCCAAAAAATGGCCTATACGGTGGCCAAGTTCCGTTGCGTGGACATCTACCAGGCGGAGCGTCGGCGCCGCGAGCGGGAGGGTGCCGAAATCGATGTGGAGCAGATGCCCGTTTCGTCGTCGTCGGCCGACGAAGCGCTCCGGCAGCGGGAGCAGATGGAAACTCTAGCGTACATCGTTCAGCGTCTTTCCAAGACCTGCCGCGAGCTTTGGGACTTGGTCTACCGGCAGAAAAAGCCCCAAAGCGATATTGCCGAAGAACTCGGCGTCACGGTCAACAATCTGAGGGTGCGCGTGCATCGCTGTTTGGAGAGCGCGCGCAAGATCTACGCGGAGCACGCCATGCTGAGCGTCAGCGAGGTGCGCGATGAGTGATCGGCATTTGGTCGAAGAGAAGATCGCTTGGTATGTGAACGGAACGCTGGACGAAGCAGGTCGTCGCGAAGTCGAGCGCGCCCTCGCAGATTCGCCGAAGATCGCGGCCCTGCTCGAGCAGGCTCGACTCAATCTCGCCTTGGCCGGCCTCGCATCACCGGAGGAAGTGCTTTCGCCCATTCATCCGCGCATTCTCGTCGACTACGTGGAAAAGCCGGAAACCATGGATCCTTCGCTGCGCGCGTTCGTCGAAGCCGAAGTCGACAAAGGCGGGCCGACTCGGGAATGCGTCGAGAGGCTCTACGAGGTCGAGGCGGCGCTCAGATCGGCCGAAAAGGGGCGGGAAGCGATAGAGGAGACGCCGACATTCTTCGCACGCATCTGGTCCGCGCTTGCGGCGAGCGTTCTTCGGCCCGTGCCGGCACTGGCCTATCTGCTCGTGCTCGCCGCGATGGTGCCGCTGCTCCTTCAGGGTGTACGTGAACCCACGGTGGCGCCGGCAGGTCTCTTGGAACGGATCGTCGTCGACTCCGATCGCAGCGTACGCGCCGATGGGACGGCGGAAACGGAGCTCTTGGCGATTGCCGGAAGCTTCGCCGCAGGCGACGTCTTGCTGCTCGAATTGCGCACCGACCTTGCACCGGAAGATCTCGAGCGCACGGACCTTTCCTACCGCAGCGAGATTCTTCGTGGGGGCGAGACACTTTGGTCTGGAATGCACGATCGCAGTCATTTCGAGATTCGCGCCGATGGAAGCGTGATCTTGCCGCTGCCGATCTACCCCGCGTCGCTCGATTCCGGCGCAGAGTACCTTCTAAGAATCGTCGTTCTCGCCCCGGGGGATCCGCTCGACGGCGAGGCGCTCTATCAGCGCCGTTTCGCGATTCGCCCATAAAGGCCACGAAGCAGGATGGCATGGTCCGAGATGGGAATCCCTGCGTAGGGAAACGCCGGCCATGCGTTCGCGGCGCGTCCTCTCTTTGCGGCCCTGGCGACTTCGCGCGCCCGCTCTACCACTCTGGATTCCGGCGTACACCGACGAAGGGCGATGCTTTGCGACCTTGGCGCCTTCGCGCGCCCGCATGACCTCCGAGACGCGCACCGGTGAGTGGGCCTAGGTGTCGCGCTCTGAGGCGTGAGGGTGCGAAGTGCGATTCGGCAACGAGGCCGTGTCCATTCCTGCCGCGGGGTTCCATCCCGGGCTAGAGGCCGAGCAAGTCGAGCGCGTCGGTAAACTGAGACCACCGCTGTTCGAGTGTTCCGGAATAGCCGATGGAAATGCGCACCAATCCGGGGGCGATGCCGGCTCGCTTCAGATCGTCTTCGGCCATCTCGCTCGACGTCGAAGCGGCAGAGCAGGACATCAGCGTATGGTGATATCCGAGACTGACGGCCATGTAGCCGAATCGGTCACGGTTCTGTAGGGTCTCCATCAGCTTGTTGGCCGTTTCCCTCGAGCCGAGATCGAGCGCGAGGATTCCGCCGAAGCCGTAGCCCGGATTGACCATCGCCTTCATCAAATCGTGATCTCGATGCGATGCGAGCCCGGGGTAGATCACCGGAAATCCTCTCTCTTCGAGGCGTTCTGCAAAGACCATCGCGCGCCGGCTGTGCTCGGCGACACGAAGAGGAAGATGCGGAAGCCGC
>JALUUK010000273.1 GCA_027021395.1 Acidobacteriota bacterium | reverse complement strand
GCAGGTCAAGCACCGCTCCCGTGGTACCCGCCCTTCTTCGGCCGACGGCAGTGAATGGCAGGAAGTACAATCCATTCCGAAGCGAACCACATCTCCGTGTTCGAATCGCAGCTCAGCGGAACCCACGATTCCCATGGGCACTAGGTGACAGAGTTTGCACTCGGTCGCACGATTGGAGGGGGTGCCCGCGGCTTGTGTCGAGACAGTCCGACGTCTAGCGGCCTGCGGCTCGCTTTCCTGTGTTTTGAAATGACAGAGGATGCAACTCGATGCGGTGACTGCGATATGACTTCCCTGAACGATCTGGGAATGGCAGGAAGTACAACGTAGTTTGATTCCTCGCCGTATCTCCGTCAGGTGCGGTTCGTGATCAAACAGAATGTCGCCAAAGAGTTCTTTGCCCGAGAGTAGACGCCGTTCGTGGCATCTAAGACAGGCTGCATCATCCACCTCGGCCCATGGATTCGTGCTGTAAGTCCCTGTAAAATACCGCGTCACCATCGACATCGCTTCGTATTTCTTGCGGATTTCTGCGGTCAATCCCGGTGCGATATGGCAGTCGACGCACGCTATTCCTGAGTGAGATGATGTGACCCACGATTCGAAGTAAGGTTTCATGACATGGCACGAACCGCAGAATTTCGGCGTCGAGGAAATCTCAATCGCTCCACCGGTAAGCACTAGGCCGAGACCAACGATCAACCCGCCGGCGTATAGATAGACCGGAAAGCGCGGAAACTTCATCGCCCGTCTCTGCCTGCGCCAAGGCGCGCCTTGTAAACAGCGAGAATCGCAACGGTCATCAAGACATAGAACCATACCGCGACGAGAACGATCCTCCATGCCGTCCGCTGGCTGAACTTAGCGTAGATATCGTGCTGAACCTCCTCGCCAATCGACCTAGCCCGAAGCGCCAAGCTCTCCACTGGATCGGCCAGGGAAGAGTGCATGACGACCGGAAGATCGGAGAGCACGGCCCGAGCATCGACCACCCTGGCGAGGTAGTCCTCGACATCGATCGGAATCTTAGCTGCGCGATCGATCAGCTCAGTCGCCTTTTCTACTTCAATGCGGGCGGCCTCGATCGCCACGCACATCCTTCTCGACAGTGCGAGCGGCTTCGACTCGACTTCGTGACATTCGAGACACAGACTCTCGGCTCCGTCGATCTCAAAACCTCGAACGTCATGATTCCCGTGGCAGGAGGCGCACTCTGGAAGACCGACGTCGGCAAAGGCCTCGTAGTGGGGACCGGCGACAAATGCCCATCGCTCACGGGAATGGCACGAACCACAGACCTTGTTGATATCGCCGACTCCGGGTGGCGCCGCCCCATGGGCACCATGACAACGCGCACAATCCGGTGCCGAGTCGTTCCCTTTTCCCAACAATTCACGTCCATGCACACCGGTTTCGAATCGTTCCGGAATCGATGGATCGAGGCCGTACTGCTTGATCATCCCCGCATCGGCATGGCACCGGGAGCAGGTCCTCGGGACGTTTTCCGGGCTGACCGGGCTAGCCGGATCTTCCGGAGGAAGTATTCTGTGCGATCCGTGGCAGTCGCTACAAACCGCGGCGTTTACATCGCCCCGAGCAAGCAACTTACCATGGTGAGAAGTATCGTATAGCAGCTTCTGATCGGCTGGGAGGTTGTAGGGACGCATTTTCGATGGATCGGCATGGCAGCCCGCACAAGAATCCGGAATCGTCCGGCGGTCTTTCAGCGACAGGAATGAACCTCTGTGAGCCCTATCACTCTCTGTAGATGCCGGATCCCCACCATGACAGTCGCTGCACGCCACGAGCTCTATACGATGAATACTGTTCTCAAATTCCACCTTCTCTCGAGGATGGCAGACCCCACAGTGATTGTCGGCGGCGTCTGCGAACGTCCCCAGAAGCAGCACGACGGCCGAAAGCAGAACCTCGCTCTTCTCCATCATCACGCCACCTGTGCCCCGTAAATCGTCAATACCAGCCAGGTCAATACAGCCAGTGCGCCGCTTGCCCAGATGATCTCACGGCGCAGCGGACGCAGGATCAGACCATCGACTAGTGGAACGAAAATCAGAACCACAACTCCGCACAGCAGGATCGTCCCGCCGAATACCCGACCCCACCCATGGCCGACCAGTTCGAGAAAACCGAATGGTGCGAGCAAATACCAAGGCGGCATCACGCCGACCGGCGTGACGAAGGGATCGGCTCGGCCCTCGAAAGGAAACGGCCACAAAATCGCCGCCGTCATCAACACGCCGAAAACAAGGGCCAGAACGATCCCGATGTTGGCCAGATGGCGCCGATAGGCGACACTTCCATCACAGCTCTCCTCCCGCGGAACCTCGGTCAGGCCGACTCGCCGTAGTGCAGAGAAATGAAGGAAAACCAAAGACAACATGACCATCGGCAAAACCGCCGCGTGAAGAGCATAGGAACGTATCAACACGAAATCGCCGATCTCCTCGGTCGCGAGCAGGAATCTCAGAGCGGACCCATAGACCGGAATGGATTCCAGTGTCTCGAGCGTACGAACGGAAGACCAGTAGCCCGTCGAAGTCCAGGGCAAGAGGCGCCCTGTCATGTCCGCATGAACACACGCAATGAGCAGAAGAACCGCGAAAACCCATATCAGTTCACGAGGCGACCGATAGACCCGCTGGAAATAGAAACGAATCAAGCGAATGATCAGAACGGCCAACAGCAGCGACGCCCCCCAGGCGTGCATCTCCGAAATGAACCAGCCAAAGTGGACATCGCGGAGGATCGTACGGACGCTCTCGTGAGCGCTTTCCGGCGATGGAATGTAATAGAATGAAAGCAGTCCTCCGGAAAACACCTGCCACAGCAACAACACGAGGGAGATCAGCCCCAGAACGCGCGGCCAACGGCTATATGAAGGCAATGGTTGCCGAAACGCCTCGGCCAGGGCCTCTCGAAGTGGTTTGCGTGTATCGAGGTTGGCATAGAGCAGACCGAGATTCGTCAGCAACGAAACGATCTCGGTCAGATTGATCCGCAATGAGAGCCAGTCCAGTAGCATCCCGGCTCGTTTCCGTAACATTTCACTCCCTCCGCCTTCTTCTCAGACGTGCACGAAGATCTCACCGAGTCGTACCTCGAGTACGAAACGCGCCAGCGGGCGCGGAGGAGGTCCGGAGAGAACATTCCCATCGACATCGAAAGTTCCGCCATGGCATGGACACCGAATGACCTGGGCCTGGGAATCCCAGTGCAGCACACATCGCATATGCGTACAGATGGCGGATAGCGCCGCGACCTCACCGCTCAGGTCACGAATGACCAGAATGGGCTGACTCCGATGGTGAATGAGCCGGGCATCTCCGGGAGAGAGCGAAGCCACTTCGCCGACCGAGATCATCTGCCCCATGGCATGTTCCTCTGCCCCTGGAGCCATCAAGAACCCAGCAGCGACCCAGAACGCGCCGAATGCCCAGAGCGAGAGGAACACACCAGCCATCCAGCGAAGCATGCCGCGCCGCGAAAAGACCTCGTCTGCCGCTCGATCGCTTTCTACGGACTTGATCTGCTCCTTGTCATTCATGATCCTCTCTCGCCCTTGCAGATTCGCTCGTCCCGTACCCTGCAAGGGCCGCTGACTTCACTCAACCCCCTAGCTGAAATACACGATCGGCCAAGGGGGTCATCCGCGAAGACAAGTGCATCTTTTGCCGACTCACGGGGCGCATGACACCCGATCAGCGCGCTCCTTTCCGTCGAGCAGACGCGACCGTTCCACACGCTCCC
>JALUUK010000272.1 GCA_027021395.1 Acidobacteriota bacterium | reverse complement strand
CCCTCAAAGAACGGGATCCCCCGTACCGGAAGGGATTCCCGTTGCCGGGACGAAATCTCTCGAACGCGCGGGGGGCGACCCCCTGAGGCCAACGGAGCATCGCCGCCCCGCGCTCACTTCTTGTGGCAGAGCTTGCACTCCTTCTTCACCGGGCCCGTTGCTTCGCCGGCGTCGAGCTTTTCTTGATGGCAGTTCCAGCAGTTCTTGTGCACGGCGATCTTGAGCTTCGGCGCCTCATCCTTGACCACCGCCCGATCGTGGCACGCGGAGCAAGCGCGGGGTGTTTCTTCCGCTTCCCATTTGTGATGACACGCAGAGCACTTTTCGCCGAGGCGATCAGCGTGCTCTTCGTGTGCGAAGGTCACGGTCCCCCGCTTGCCCTCAAAGACGATGTTCACCTTGTCGGCCGGGATATCAGCCGCGAGAATCCCCGTCATCACGGCAAGCCACACGAACGGGAAGGCACGGACAGCAGGCCGCATGGGTCAACCTCCTTTCCCGTCACACAGATAGGGGAGCACGAACCGTACCACCAAGGAGAATCTGATCTTCTAGAGCAACCGCCCGTGCTCCCCTCCGGACAAAGCGGGAGCGGCGATGCTCTCCGACGCCGCGCCATCCCGAGGGAAAAAGAGGGGTTCCGCGGGTTCTTCAGCCCTATGCGGAGACGCAGCCCGCGGCCCCGGCCATGGGCGCAGCTTCGCTTGTGGAAGTCACGAGTGACTATGCCCGTGGAATCGGGCGGTACGACACCGCGCAACATGAGCCATCCTGCGGCAAGTGCCCCATCCGTTGGGTGAGTTTTCGCAGGGATGGCGCAAATCACACCGACTTTCCAACCCCTGTATGACTCCTGCGGTGTGGCGGCACGACACGCTCGCCATCGATCCACCCGCGCCCCTCTGCCGACAATCCCAAGCATCGCCCCCGGACCCCACTCCCCGCGGACCCACGACGGTCTTTTCGCAACTTCCCGCTCCGCATGGCCCGATGCGCCTCCATTCACCTTCTAGCGTGGACCTATTGCTGCCGGAAGTCCGTTAGCACCCGAAGGAGTCGGACTGGCTTCGTTTTCAGTCGGCCCTAGAAAGCAATTCTTGGAGGCGGAGGCGGTGGGTGCCCTAAAGCGAAGGTGGACACCACGGGACCGCGCACTAACTTATTAGTTAGCGTTCACAGACGAACCGGTTATGATGGGGCGTGCTTCCCGGCGACCGGGCCGGAAAGGCGGAAAGGCATCGAACAAACCGAGGAGAGTCGGTTGCTAAACCCAAGGAGAGTAAGGATGAGGAGATACTTGGTATGGTTGGCGTGTGTTGCATTCCTCGCCGTGATGGTCTCGCCCGCGGTCGCGCAGGCCATCGTGCCCCGCGAGATCAGCGAGCAAACCCGCGAGTGCATCGACTGCCACAAGGATTCGAATCGTGTCATCTACCAGCAGTGGGGCGAGAGCAAGCATTTCCGAGCGAATGTCGGCTGCTACGAGTGTCACGCGGCAGAGAAGGGGGATCCCGACGCCAAGGATCACTATGACTACCTGATTTCCATTCTGGTCACCCCCAAGGACTGCGCTCGCTGTCACTCCAAGGAAGTCGAAGAATTCGCCGGCTCTCACCATTCGAAGGCGGGGCGCATTCTCGGCTCCCTCGACAACGTGCTTGCCGAGGTCGTCGAAGGAAACCGTGGTCTCGTCACCCCCGGATTCCCCGGCGGAAATTCCGCAGCGGCGGTCAACGGCTGCTGGCAGTGCCATGGATCACAGGTCAAGGTGCTCCCCGGAGGAGACCTCGATCCAGCCACTTACCCCAATAGCGGGATCGGGCGGATCAACCCCGACGGCTCGGAGGGCTCTTGCAATGCCTGTCACACTCGGCATAGCTTCTCCGTCGAGCAGGCTCGCCATCCCGATACCTGCGGAAAATGTCATCTCGGACCCGACCATCCGCAAAAGGAAGTCTACGAAGAGTCCAAGCATGGCATTCTCTTCTTCTCCAACATCGACAAGATGAACCTTGACAGCGAAAAGTGGATCGTCGGCGAAGACTATTGGGCCGCACCGACCTGCTCAACCTGTCATATGTCGGCAACTCCGACACAAGGCGTCACCCACGATGTCGGCATGCGCATCTCCTGGAACAACCGGCCCGTCATATCGATTCGCCCCGAGATTGCCGATGCCAAAATGGGCCTCCCCGGCGCTGACGTTCCCTGGCAGGTGCGCCGCAGCAACATGCAGGACGTCTGCCTCAACTGCCACAATGAGAACTGGGTCGATAACTTCTACATCCAGTACGACGGTTTGATCGAACTGTATAACGAGAAATTCGCAAAACCCGGCCTCCGCCTCTACAACCTCGCAAAGCCTCTAAGAAAGAACCAGGTCAAATTCGGCAACAAACTCGACTTCGTTTGGTTCGAGATCTGGCACCACGAAGGGCGCCGTGCCCGCCATGGTGCCGCGATGATGGCTCCGGATTACACCCATTGGCACGGCACCTATCACATTGCCATGAAGTTCTACACCGAGTTCATTCCCGAGCTTCAGGATCTCGCTGAGCACCACAAGAACACCAAGGAAGGCAAGGCTCTAGCCGCCGAACTCGACAAGGTGCTCAATAGCGAAGATCACAAGTGGTTCCTCGGAAAGATGGACCCGGCCGAGGCCGCCCGGCGCAAGAAGGCCGCAGAAGAGTTCAAGTCGCGCTACAAGTAGCCAAACACTCGGTGGACCCATTCCGTCGACGTACGACCCTTGCAGGGGCCGCTCTCGCGGCCCCTGCCTTTCTGTTCGCGACACCGGCTTTTCTCGCGAGAATTCCGGGCTAGAATCCCCCCGTGAGCGATCATGATCCCATCGTCGGCCTCCGGGCCCACCTGCTCGACAAAGCCGAGGCTTTGAGGCAGCGCCTGCTTTTCGCAGCCCCCGCCTCCTCCTTGGACTTCGAAGCCTTGCAAAAGGTCCTCCTCGAGCCGGGCGTGATGCGTTTTCCCACCGTCATCCGATTCTCCGCACAGGCGCTCGGGGATGGCGAATTCGCTCACGCACATGCGCTCGGTGAAAAGCCGTCCGACGGCTATTGCCTCTTCGTTCACCCGCATTTCGAGACCCGTACAAACGATCTCCCGTACCTCGTCCTCTATCACCTGCCGACCATCAACTACGGTGATGTGATCACCCATGTAGAAGCCGAACTCTTCGGCGCTACGGCTCTCGGCCTGGATATTGAGTCTTACTACCAGCGTCTCTGCTCGCTTGCCGACGAGTTGCCTAGCACCGAAACCGTAAGGGATGTCACAGACGATGCCGAATAAGAAAAAGCCGGCGGAGATGCCTTCGGTCGAAGTCGTCGAAGAAAAGCCGTCACCTCGAGAGACGGCCGACGAAGGCCCCGCCGTCGTCCTAGCGCGGGATATCTACCCCGGCGTTCTGCCAATCATACCCATTGAGACACGCCCGTTCTTTCCGGGAGTCCGCGCCCCGCTGATCATCGAGGACGACCTCGTAAGGCAACGCCTCGTCGAGCGCACGCTCTCGGGAAATAAGATGATCGGCCTGATTCTACGAAAAGAGAATCAGGTCCTTCGCGAGAACAGCGATTCGGAAGCCCCCTCCCCCGACGACCTCTTTCGAGTCGGCGTGCTCGCCGAGATTCTGCAGGTCGCACAAGCCGGGGAGGGCGGTCCAGTGCAGATCATTCTCGGCGCACTCGAACGATTCAGAGCACAGGAAATCTACAGGGACGGTCCCCACCTAGAAGCGCGCGTCTCGTACGAACTCGAAGACGAGTTCGAAGAATCGGATGAAATCAGAGCCTATACGCTTGCCGTCGTCAATAGCATCAAAGAACTGATCAAGCTCGACCCTTTGCACAAGGAGGAACTGCGCCTCTTCATGGCGCAGACACCTCTAGACAAGCCGGGGCGACTCGCCGACTTCGCCGCAGCGCTGACATCGGCAAACGGTGAAGACTTGCAGGAAGTTCTCGAGTGCTTCGACATCCTCTCGCGTCTCGAGACGGTGTTGTGGCTTCTAAAAAAGGAAATCGAGATCGCACGCCTTCAGACGCGCATCTCGAACCAAGTCGAAGAAAAGCTATCAAAGCAGCAGCGAGAATTCTTTCTTCGAGAACAACTCAAAGCCATCAAGAAGGAGCTTGGCCTCGAAAAGGAAGGGCGTGAATCCGAAATTGAACGCTTCGAAGCCCGGATGGAAAAGCTCCAGCTTAGCGAAGAAGCTGCCGGCCGCGTCGAGGAAGAACTTGCCAAGTTGAAGGTGCTCGATCCCTCGTCGCCCGAATACAACGTATCTCGAAATTACATCGACTGGCTTACCGTTCTTCCCTGGGGGGTCTTTTCGCAAGAGATACACGATCTCGCCCACTCGGCGGAGATCCTCGATAGGGACCACTATGGGCTCAAGGACGTCAAGGATCGTATTCTCGAATTCCTTTCCGTCGGTATCGTCAAGGGGAATATCTCCGGGTCGATCCTTTGCTTCGTCGGCCCGCCCGGCGTCGGCAAGACCTCGATCGGGCGCTCGATCGCCGAAGCCGTAGGGCGCGAGTTCTATCGCTTCTCCGTAGGGGGGATGCGCGACGAGGCCGAGATCAAGGGCCACCGTCGAACCTATATCGGCGCTCTCCCCGGGAAGTTTCTGCAAGCCATGAAAACCTGTGGAGCCGCTAATCCCGTGATCATGCTCGATGAGATCGACAAGATCGGCGCTAGCTATCGAGGCGACCCCGCCTCAGCCTTGCTGGAAGTACTCGATCCTGAGCAGAACACGACTTTTCAAGATCACTACCTCGATGTGAGATTCGACCTATCGAATGTGCTGTTCATCTGTACGGCGAATCAGCTGGATACGATCCCTCGCCCTCTGCTCGACAGAATGGAGATCATCAAACTTTCCGGCTATATCCTTCAGGAAAAAATGGAAATCGCTCGTCGATTCCTCGTCCCTAAGCAATTGCGCGAGCATGGGCTCGACGCAAAACAGCTCACCATCACCGCACCGGCCTTGCGGGAGATCATCTCCGGCTATGCCCGCGAGCCCGGCGTCCGCAGCCTTGAAATGCATATCAAACGCATCGTGAGAAAGGCTGTTCGCAGGATCGTCGAGGGTCATTCGGGCAGGATCAAAGTCGAAAAAGGCGGTCTCACCGACTGGCTCGGTCGCCGTATCTTCACCGACGAGTCGCTGTACGCGAAGCCTCCCGCCGGCGTCGTCATGGGGCTGGCCTGGACCAGTATGGGTGGCGACACCTTGCTGGTGGAAGCTCGCGGTATTCACACCGGAAAGGCCGGATACAAGCAGACGGGGCAGTTGGGCAAGGTCATGGTCGAATCTGCGGAGATCGCGTATACCTGTGTGCGCGCCGAACTGAGCGATCACCCGAACGCGAAGACCTTCTTCGATGAGCACCTGATCCACCTGCATGTCCCTGCCGGAGCGACACCGAAGGACGGCCCCTCGGCCGGTATCACCATGGCGACCGCGCTTTACTCGCTAGCCCTTGACCGACCCGTCAAGAAGCGCTTCGCGATGACCGGTGAGTTATCGCTGACCTCTCAGGTTCTGCCGGTCGGCGGAATCAAAGAGAAAACGATCGCCGCAAAGCGAGCGGGAATTCAAAACCTCATCTTCCCTCTCGCCAACAGGAGTGATTTTGAAGATCTCCCAGAGGAGATCCGCCGGGGATTGCGCCCTCATTTCGTCACCTCGCTCACCGAGGTCTTATCGCTCACCTTTTGAGCCGACGCTGCTTCATCTTCACTTCGAAAGGAATAGATCGTGACATTTTCCCGCCCCCCGCGCCTTCTGCCCTGTCTCCGTCGAAGCCGACTTGCCGGCGTTACGTTTCTTCTCGTGGCAATGTTCGGCACGACTCTCTTGCACGGCAAAGAAGGCGAATCGTCTCGATTGAACGAATCTGTGGTCGCGGGCCTGAAAGCGCGCGGCATCGGCCCTGCCCTGACTTCCGGGCGGATCTCCGACCTAGCCATCGATCCATCGAACAAGGCCCGATGGTTCGTTGCCGTCGCCTCAGGCGGCGTTTGGAAGACGGAGAACGCCGGCGCCACCTGGACGGCTCTCTTCGATTCCGAAACATCTTATTCCATCGGCTGTATTGCGCTCGATCCCAACGACCCGAATACCATTTGGGTCGGAACCGGCGAGAACAACTCGCAACGGAGCGTCTCCTACGGAGACGGTATCTACAAATCGATCGATGGCGGCGCCTCCTGGAAGCATGTCGGCCTTGCTTCTTCAGAGCATATTGCCAAGATTCTCATCGATCCGAGAAACTCGAATGTGGTCTGGGTCGCCGCTCAGGGTCCTCTTTGGAACAGTGGCGGGGAACGTGGGGTATACAAAAGCACCGACGGCGGAATCACGTGGAATGCCGTCTTGACGATCTCGGAAGACACTGGAGCGACCGACATCGCGTTCGACCCCCGCAATCCCGACGTCGTTTACGCTGCAACCTATCAGCGACGACGCCATGTGTGGGTTCTGCTCAATGGAGGACCGGAGTCGGCCCTCTACAAGACCCAGGATGGAGGTAGATCCTGGACGAAGCTCGAAAAGGGGCTCCCCACCTCGAACATGGGACGTATCGGCATCGCCGTTTCTCCGAAGGATCCGAACGTCGTCTACGCCACCATCGAAGCGCAAGACGATCAGCAAGGTTTCTACCGTTCTGTGACGGCGGGGGCAAGCTGGGAAAAACGCAGCAGGTCCATCGCTTCGAGTCCACAGTACTACCAAGAAATCGTCGCCGACCCGAACGACATCGAACGTGTCTATATGCTGGATACATGGCTGGCATTTACCGATGATGGCGGCGTCACCTTTACGCGCACCAAGGGGCGAACCAAGCATGTCGATGATCACGCCCTGTGGATCGATCCGGACGACTCTCGGCACATCATCAGCGGGAACGACGGAGGGATCTACGAGTCCTGGGACCGCGGTGCGACTTGGCGCTATATCGCGAATCTCCCGATCACGCAGTTTTATCGGGTCACCGCCGACAACGATCTTCCCTTCTACAACGTCTACGGGGGAACTCAGGACAACGCCACACTCGGCGGCCCTTCTCGGACGATCTCGCCGGCTGGAATCGCCAATGAAGACTGGTATGTGACCGTCTTCGGCGATGGCTTCAAAACTCAGATCGACCCCGGCAATCCCGACATCGTCTACTCGCAGTGGCAATACGGCGGCTTGGTTCGCTTCGACCGAAGGACGCGCGAAATCGTCGATATTCAACCTCAGCCGGGGCCAAACGATGCTCCTCTGCGGTGGAATTGGAATTCGCCGCTGATCATCTCGCCCCATTCCAACGAACGTCTCTATTTCGCCGCACAGAGGCTATTTCGTTCGGACGATCGCGGAAACACCTGGCGTCCGGTCAGCGAAGATCTCACGCGAAACTTGGACCGGAATATGCTCGATGTCTTCGGCCGTATTTGGAGCGTTGATGCCGTCGCCAAGAACAAGTCCACATCGTTTTATGGAAACATCGTCTCTTTGAGCGAATCACCGCAGCTCGACGGCTTGATCTACGTAGGCACTGACGATGGCCTGATTCAAGTTTCGGAGGATTCCGGAGACAATTGGCGCAAGATCGAGTCACTCCGAGGCGTCCCGGAGATGAGCTATGTCTCGCACCTCGAAACATCGCTTCATGACCCCGATACCGTCTTCGTAGCCTTCGACAATCACAAGCGAGGAGACTTCCTGCCCTACCTTTTCGTCAGCCGAGACCGGGGCAAGAACTGGAAATCGATCCGAGGCGATCTTCCCGATCGCGGTTCGGTGCATGTCGTCAAAGAAGACCATGTCGACCCGCGACTGTTGTTTGTCGGGACGGAATTCGGGGTTTACTTCAGCAGCAACGGTGGCGACCGCTGGGTCAAGATCAACGGCTTGCCGACCATTGCCGTCCGAGATCTGGATATTCAACGCCGGGAAAACGACCTGGTCATCGGCACCTTCGGCCGAGGAATCTATATCCTCGACGACTATTCACCTCTGCGAGGCCTGAACGAAGACATGCTGGCAGAGGAGGCCCGGAGTTTTCCTGTCCGCACTGCGCTGGCCTATATCGAAGGGTCGCGCCTTGGAATCCCCGGCAAAGGATTTCAGGGGGACGGCTACTTCCTTGCGCCCAACCCTCCTTTCGGAGCAGTCTTCACGTACTATCTTCGCGATGGAATCAAGTCGGCGCGCGAGGCTCGGCGAGAAAGAGAACGTGAGGCTCAGAAGCGCGGCGAGGACAATCCCTACCCGAGTTGGGATGAGCTACGCCGAGAGGATCGCGAAGACGACCCGGCTGTCATCCTCATCGTGAGCGATTCGGAAGGACAGGTCGTGCGACGGATTCGCGCCCCCGCCACATCCGGATTTCATCGCGTAGCTTGGAACCTGCGCTATCCAGCTCCAAACCCGGCCCGGCTCGAGCCCTTCTCGCGAACCGCACCGTGGAACAACCCTCCGCTCGGTCCCATGGTCATGCCCGGAGCCTTCTCCGTCTCGTTCTTCAAGAAAACCGACGGCGTCCTCGAACAGATCGCGGAATCGCAATCATTCGGTGTCGTACCTCTTGGGCTCGCTACCGCCCGCGCCGGCGATCTCTCCGAAGAAGAAAAGAACGAGATCGCTGCTTTCCAAGAAGAATGCGCCAAGCTGCAGCGCGCGGTCCTCGGCGCGGCGGCATCCTTGTCCGAGACGCGCGAGAAACTCCGCTATATCGCCCGCGCCATAGAAGAAACACCAACTCGCGACGAGACACTCTTGCAGGCTCTCGAAGATCTAGAACAGAAAATCGAAGACCTTGCCATCGTTCTCAACGGAGACTCCACGATCTCCTCTCGCAGCGAGCCCACGCTCCCTTCTCTGGTCGACCGCATCGGGCGCATCGTCAGTGGCCATTGGACAACGACCTCCCCGCCCA